>JANYLF010000184.1 GCA_025357995.1 Acidimicrobiia bacterium
GCTTCCACTACCACGCGGGTGCACTCGGGCTGATCGGCGCGCTCGGGATCGTGCTCTTCTTCTCCTACGCGTTGTCGTGGCTGTCGGCACTCCTCGGTCTCATTGCCCCCAATGCGGAGACGGCGCAGGCCGCGTTCTTCCCGATCGTGGCGGTGCTGGTCTTCGCGTCCGCCGCGTTCGTACCGGTCCACACGATGCCGGGCTGGTTGCAGGCGTTTGCCAATCATCAACCGGTGACCGCGGTCATCGATGCCGTGCGGGCGCTGACCCTCGGTGGCCCTACGGGGGGCAAGGTCGTCTCTGCGCTGTTGTGGATCGCGGGGATCGTCGCAGTGTTCGCGCCGCTTTCGATCTATCGCTACCGCAAGGTCGCATAGACCCGTCCTCCACCTCGACTTTCGTGCACTATGGAGACTCCTGGGTCTCTTTAGTGCACGAAAGTCGTACTCTCGGCGCGTATGACGACGACGGATCCGGAAGTCCGAGACGAACTGCGCGCCACGGTGCGGCGGTGGGTGGAGCGCGAGGTCCTTCCGATCGCGAGCGATTTCGAGCACGCGGACACGTACCCCGCCGATCTCGTCGGGCAGATGCAAGCGATGGGGCTCTTCGGCATCACCATCCAGGAGGAGTTCGGCGGCCTCGGACTCGATCTGATGGCGTACATCGCCGTCGTCGAAGAGCTGGCCGCGGGATGGATGTCGCTCTCGGGCATCATCAACACGCACACCATCGCCGCGAGCTTGATCATGGGCCAGGGCACGCCGGCCCAACAAGCGCGCTGGCTGCCCGGACTCGCGACGGGCGCGCCGCGCGGCTGCCTTTCGCTCTCCGAAGCGGATGCCGGCAGCGACACCCGCAACATCTCGTGCCGCGCCCGTCGTGACGGCGACGAGTACGTGATCAGTGGCACCAAGACGTGGGTGACCAACGGCGAGCGTGCCGGGATCGTCGCACTCGCCGCCCGTACCGACGAAGGCATCACGTGCTTCATCGTGGAGAAGGATCCTGGACCAACGTTCGGCGGCATCACCGTCTCGAAGAACATCGGCAAGCTCGGCTACAAGGGCATCGAGACCGTCGAGATGTTCTACGACGACCACCGAGTGGGTGCGGATTGTGTGCTGGGCGGCGAGGAGGGGCTCGGTCACGGCCTTGGGTTCATCCTCTCGGCGCTCGAAGTGGGACGCATCAACATCGCGTCGCGTGCGGTGGGCGTGGCGCGGGCCGCGTTTGAACACGCGATTCGCTACGCCCAAGAACGCCACACGTTCGGGAAACCCATCGCGGAACATCAGTCGATTCAGAACAAGCTCGCGGACATGGGCACGAAACTCCAGGCCGCCCGTCTGCTCACCGAGCATGCCGCGGCGCTGAAGCAATCGGGCGCTCGCGCTGATGTGGAAGCCGGCATGGCCAAACTCTTCGCGAGCGAGACGGCGTTCGAGCTGAGCACCGAGGCGTTGCGGATCCACGGCGGCGTCGGGTACACGACGGAGCTTCCCGTCGAGCGCTACTTCCGTGATGCGCCGCTCATGATCATCGGCGAAGGCACCAACGAGATCCAACGTCTCGTCATCGCCCGTGGTCTCCTCCGGCGCTACGCGATCTGACCCTCCTGGCGCCACCGATCGGGCAATCCACCAATTCGTGACGGGTGCTTCCTACGCTTTGGGTCACCCACTCCGAAAGGTCGTCCTCTCATGCGTCGTGTCTTGGCTCTTGCCGTCGTGGCGCTGCTCCTTGCCGCGTGTGGTAGCAGCGGCAAAGCGTCGAGCACCTCCGAGGGGAAGAAGTACGTCGACGCGCTCGTGAAGGGTTACGACGCCAGCAATGCGAAAGACGTGTTTACGCGCCCGCAGGCCGTCTGCATTTCGACGCATGTCGTGGACGCAGTTGGCGTGGACGCTCTAACGAAGTCGGGAGTGAGCCCGGCGGACCTCGCCGGCAAGGGATCGTTCCGGCTCCTCGGCGCCAAGCTGTCGGGGGCCGCGAGTGCACGGCTGGGCAACGTCTTCGTCAGTGACGAGTGCTTTCAACTCGTCGACGTCCTCCTCAAGAGCGGTGCCGGTGGCACGTTCACCCGCGTTCCCAAGGCCAAAGTCCGTTGCATCTTCACGACGCTCGCAAGTCCGAGCGCGGCACGCCAGGCGTTCGCGAACTCGATCTTGGGGCGTCCAGGGGCCGATGCGGCGGTGAAGGCCTCATTCTCGAACGCGCTGAAGATGGTCGACGCGCTGTCGAAGTGCAAGGTCGATCCGTCGCTGATCCGGTAGGTGGGCGCGACGGTCGCGCCCGAACCCAATTGCGGTCCGAAAGCGGCAGACTCGTCCCGATTGGTCCGCGTGGCCCGGGATCTGCGATCAAGTCGGGATGTCGGCCGGTCGAAGGGTGGCGTGTACACGCAGGTTGTGCCGCGAACGGTTGAATGTTGCGACGGAGCTTGCATCGGTATTCGACCCTGTTGCATCAGGCTGAGCCCGGATGGTCCTCGTGAAACGTGTTCTCAGTATCTCCATGATCGCCCTGCTCGCCGCGTGTGGCAGCGGGTCCGGCTCGAACCGCGCCGCGCTCGTCGATTCGCTCGCGTCGGGACTCCAGAAATCTTCGATCGACGTGAAGGCGAGCGAGGCGAAGTGCGTCGCCGAAGACATCCTCAACGTCGTGGGTGTCGACACGATGCAGAAGATCAACGACGCCGACCCCAAGGGCCAGCACGAAGCGCTCAAGGCGCTCGGCAAGAACTTGTCGACGAAGCAGGTCGGCCAGGTGGTCGACGCGCTCACCAGCGGGAAGTGCATGAACTTCGCCGCGGCCATCGCCGCGAGCCAGAAGTCAACTCCACCGTTCAACAAGATGACGGTGAAGCAGTCCACGTGTGTCTTCGCGCACTTCCTGGACAACCCGGCCGTCAAGGCCATGATGGGTCAGGCGATGATCGGAAAGTCGACCGACAGCTCGGCGCTCTCGAACGCGTTCAGCAACCCCGCGGCCGCTCAGAAGATCTTCGGTGACTGCAACATCAACATCAACTCGCTGCAGTAGTCCTGGCAGATCTATCGCCTGATCCGCTCGCAACGCGCGAGGTCGCGCTCAGCTGGTCTCGACGCGGCCGTCGTCGTGGCGCGCGAACCGTTCTGCGTCGCGCGCGTGCACGGGGTCGTCGGTCGGCCAGGGCCAACCGCCGAACTGGGTGGCGCGGTAGTCGGAGAACGCCTGCTCGAGTTCCTCGCGCGTATTCATGACGAACGGCCCGTAGCGCTCGACCGGTTCGCCGATCGGCCGACCTTGGAGCAGGAGGCACTCGACGGCACGGTCGCCCGCGGTGAGCGGCGCCGATTGATGCGGATCGAGGAGGGCGGCGGTGTCGTTCACCACAACCGTGTCACCGATCGAGAGCGTGTCGCCTTCGCAGCAGTACAACGTGCGGACGGTGTCGGCACCTTTGGCCGCCGGGAGCTCCCACGACGCGTGCGCGTCCACGCGGATAAGCCAAATCGCGACGTCGGCCTCCGCGCGCGCAGCCCACGAGTTCGGTGGCGGCGTCGGGACCGTCGCGTCCCCCAGCGCGCCGGCGACGACCGCGATTTCGGTCGTTCGGCCGGAGTCGTCCACGGTGGTGACGCGCGGGATGTCGGCATCCCAGATCATCGTGAAGTACGGGTCGGTCATCTTGTCGACGCTCGGGAGGTTCAACCAGATCTGAAAGAGTTCCAGCGGGTTCGGCCCATGCTCGTCGAGGAGCGGAAACATCTCGGAATGCACGACGCCGCGACCGGCAGTAAGCCATTGCACGTCGCCGCGTCCGAACCGCGCTACGGCACCCATCGAGTCGGAGTGATCGATGAGCCCGGTGCGCACGATCGTCACGGTCTCGAAGCCTCGATGCGGGTGTTGCGGAAATCCGGGCACCACGGAGCCGTGGTACATGTTCCAACCGTCGATGCCGTCGAAGTCCATGCCGATATTGCGGCCGGCAAGCGACGTGGCCGGGCCCATCTGCGCGTTGGCCGGCGGATACGCGTCGTCGTGATGGGCGCAGAAGAGGAACGGGTCGAGGGTCGGCCACTGCGCCCCCAACGGCACGGTTTGACGCACGAGATTGCTCACGTCCGGAGAATACGCCGGCCGGTTCGCAAGCGTTCGCGCCTACATCGGTACGCTCCCGGCATGACAGTTCACGAGCGGCCATTCGGGCGGTACTTCGAGGATTTCGAACCGGGCGACATCTACCGGCACTGGCCCGGGAAGACCATCACGGAGTACGACGATCACCTCTTCTGCATGATCACGATGAATCACCATCCGTTGCACACGGACGCGTGGTACGCGGAGACTCAGACCCAGTTCGGCAAGAACGTGGTCGTCGGCAACCTCGTGTACTCGCTGGTGCTCGGTATGAGCGTGCCCGACGTGTCGGGCCTCGCGATCGCGAACCTCGAGATCGAGACGCTGCAACACAAGAAACCGACGTTTCACGGCGACACGATCTACGCCGAGACGCGCGTGCTCGAGAGGAAGGAAAGCTCGAGCAAGCCCGACCGTGGCATCGTGAGCGTCGAGACGTTCGGGTACAACCAGCGCGG
This sequence comes from Acidimicrobiia bacterium, assembly GCA_025357995.1. Classification (GTDB taxonomy): domain Bacteria; phylum Actinomycetota; class Acidimicrobiia; order IMCC26256; family JAENVU01; genus JAENVU01. Next base: position 4,587 of record JANYLF010000184.1, read on the forward strand.
TGAAGAGGTCTGTTACTTCCGGCGCAAGGTCATGGTTCCCAAGCGCGAATCCGCGAAGCCCCGCCAACGCCCGTACAAGACCGATTGAGGCGCGGCGCCTCAGAGGTTGATGGTTACCGCGGGGAAGCCGTTGCGCACGCGCCATTGGTTGAGTTCGGCGATCTCGCCGCGTTGACCTTCGGCCATCGCGGATGCCCACCGCTTCACCTCGGGGGTCGTGGCGTGGCTCGCCGCGTACGTGGCCATCTGCACGCCGCCCACATGGTGATTGATCATCAGACGCGTGAAGAGTTGATCGAGGTCGCGGCCGCGCGCGGCTTCGAGCGCGGCCAGCTGTGACTTCGTCGCCAGGCCCATCATCTGGTCACGCGGCACGGTCATGCCCATCCAGCGCATGGCCGAGCTGTCTTCGGTCCCGGCCGCGTGCCACTTCGTGAGGTACTCGTTCATCACGCCGATCTCCGACGCTTGGTATTTCACGATCTCCGATCCGATCTGGCGGAGGAGTGGGACCGTGCCGTGTTCGAGATACGTCATTGCCAAACCGATGGCCTGGTTGTGGTGCGTTCCCATGTCCTGAAAGAAGCCGACGTCGACCGATCGTCGATCGGGGATCGTCGGGTCGCCCTGCGCACGTCCGATGCGCCAGCCGATCGCACCGCCGAGGG
>JANYLF010000165.1 GCA_025357995.1 Acidimicrobiia bacterium
CGAACCGGCCTTTGCGGGTCAGCTCGGGCGGAAGGCGCGAGACGTCGTTGGCGGTCGCCACCACGAAGACTCCGGGCGCGCGATCTTGCAACCAGCGGAGGAACGTCGCGAGCACGCGGCCCGAGACGCCTCCGTCCTCACCGCCGGCTGCGAATCCCTTCTCGATCTCGTCGATCCAGAGGACGGCCGGAGCCATCGACTCGACAGTTGCGAGCGCCGCGTCGAACCGCGACTCCGACTCGCCTACGTACTTGCGGTAGATCCGACCCGGGTCGAGCAGCACGAGCGGTACCGACCACTCGACCGCGATCGCGTGCGCGAGGGCCGATTTCCCGCAACCAGGAACTCCGGTGAGCAGTGCGCCGCGCGGCGGGTCGACCGCGCGATCGAGTCCAGCCGCGAGTCGTTCGCGCAGCCACGCCTTGAGATGCGTGAGCCCGCCGAGGGTGTCGAGGTGTGCGGTGCCCGGGTCGACGATCTCGAGGACACCGTCGGTGTTGAGCAACTCGGCCTTGGCCGCCAGGGTGGCGGCGATGTCGTCGGCATCGAGGTGACCGTCGGCGAGCGCGACCTGCATCAGTTGGCGTTCGGCTTCGAGCAAGGTGATGCCAGTCAATGAACGTGCGAGCCGCATGCGGTCGGCATCCGACAAGCTCACCGCGACCGAACGTTGCCCCAGCCGGATACTGATGCGCTCGATCAGCGCGACGAGTTCGGTGACGGTCGGCGATGGCAATCGATACCGGTGCGCGACGCCGTCGAGGTCCGACGGCAGCGAGAGTTCGTTGCCGATGAGGACGACGGTCTGTCCGGGAACGTCGCGCTGGCCGGGCTCCTTGAGCTGGCGCAACGTCGTGGCATCCGCGAGCAGGGGTGCGGGGTCACAGAGCGCGGCGGTCCAGGTGCCGGTCATCGCGAGGAGGTTGCTCAGCATCTGGTCGGCGTCGTTGGTGCCGTAGATGGGCGCGTTGGCGTCTCGGCTGAGACCACTCGCCGAAGACCACGTCCAACAGGGAATCGCACCGCTCGCTTCGCGCACGATCCGGAGACACCGTTGTTCCTCGGCCGTTGTGACTGCGATGAGAGAATGACCGGACTGCAGGAGCAACCGGAGTTCGGAGACGGCATCCATCGGCTGAGTTCTCGACCGTTCGACGCGCCGCCTGGAGCGGTCTTACTCGGAAGAGAGGAAGAGGTTCTTGACCTCGGTGTAGTGGTTCATGGCGTGCATGCCGAGCTCGCGGCCGAGACCGGAGTGCTTGTACCCGCCGAACGGAGCCTCGGTGCGGACCGAGCGGTTGGTGTTCACCGAGATCACGCCGGTGCGGATCGCCTTGGCCACGCGGACCGCGCGTCCGAGATCACGAGTCCAGAGCGACCCGGAGAGCCCGTAGGGCGTGTCGTTGGCGATGCGGATCGCGTCGGCTTCGTCTCGGAATGGAATGATCGACGCGACCGGCCCGAAAATCTCCTCTTGCGCTACGCGCATCGAGTTGTCGACGTGCGCCAGCACCGCAGGCGTGAGGTAGAAGCCGGGGTCGTCGGGTATCACGCCGCCGGTCACCTGCTCCGCACCTTCCGCGGCGGCGATGTCGAGATAGTCGAGGGAGACTTGACGTTGAGCCGCTGAGATCATCGGACCGATCTCGGTGGTCTCCTCCAACGGCGCGCCCACCCGCAACGCCTCCGTGGTGCGCGTGAAGGCGGCCACGAAGTCGTCGTAGATCGACGCCTCCACCACGATCCGGCTCCGTGCGCAACAGTCCTGACCCGTGTTGGCGAAGACGGCCATCGGTGTCGAGGCCGCGGACTTCTCCCAGTCGGAGTCGGCGAACACGACACATGCCGACTTCCCACCGAGCTCCAACGACACGCGCGTGATGTTCTCGGAAGATGCGCGCAGGATCGACGCGCCGGTGGTGGTCTCGCCGGTGAAGCCGATCTTGTCGACGCGTGGGTCGCTCACCAGCGCGTCGCCGATGATGCGGCCCGGCCCCGGCAGTACCGACACGCATCCCTCGGGAACGCCGGCCTCTACCAGGATCTCACCGAGCTTCAACGCGGAGAGGGGAGTGAGTGACGCGGGCTTGATGATGACGGAGTTGCCGCACGCGAGGGCCGGTGCCGTCTTCCACGTGGTGATGAGGAGAGGAAAGTTCCACGGCACGATGAGCGCGCAGACGCCGACGGGCTCGCGCAGGACCATGTCGATACCCGCGTCTTGTACGGGGATGGTCTCGCCGAAGATCTTGTTGGCCGCGCCCGCGTAGTACTCGAACACGTCGGCCGCGGCGTTCACCTCCCACCGTGCATCACCGATGGGTTTGCCCGCATTCCGTGCTTCGAGGGTCGCGATCTGCTCGGAGCGGTCACGGATGAGCGCGGCCACGCGCAGTAACACGCGGCCGCGGTCGGTCGCGCTCCGGTTGGCCCACACGCCAGAATCAAACGATGTGCGGGCCGCCCGAATCGCCGCGTCCACGTCGTTCTGGCCGCCGGACGCTACCGTCGCGAACTCCGCCGCGGTCGCGGGTTCGAGGACCCGGAGGGTCGCGCCATCGTGCGCGGGCCGGGCGATTCCACCGATCAAAAGGTCCATCCCAGCACCGTACCGGGCGCGCGCAACGCTGACCCGAGATCGGCGCCGCGGTGTGCCATGGTCATCGGATGACGCGGCGTAAGGGAATCGCAGTGGCGGTCGCGGCCGCCGTGCTCGCCGCCGGCTGCTCCTCGTCGACGCCCTCGGCGGCATCGGGTCGTCGGGCTCGGTCCACTCCGTCGCAGGCCCAATCCGCCAGCGCCGCGAGGTCGACTCCATCGCTCCGCTGGCACTCGTGCGAGACCGGCGAGTGCGCGACCTTGACCGTGCCCCTCGACACCACCAAGAACGCCGGACCCACGATCAACCTGGCGGTGGGCCGCGCGTCGCGTGCGAAATCCGGCCGGAAGATCGGCAGTTTGTTGGTGAACCCGGGTGGGCCCGGCGCGCCCGGGCTCGACATCGTCCAGTACATCTCCACGCAGCTGCCGCACGCGATCACCGACCGGTTCGACGTGGTCGCCTGGGACCCGCGAGGGAGCGGCGCGAGCAGCCCGGTGCGGTGCGGGAACCGCCTCGACTACCTGTTCGCGGGAGACACCGCGCCGGACACGCCGGGCGAGTTGACGGAACTCGAGGCGACCGCGAAACGTCTGGTCGACGATTGTGTGGCGAAGAGCGGCGATCTTCTGCGCCACGTCTCGACGGTCGACACCGTCCACGATCTGGATCGCCTTCGAGCTGCGCTCGGCGACGACAAGCTCACCTACCTCGGGCTGTCGTACGGCACGGTGATCGGCGGTCTCTACGCCGCGACGTACCCAACCCGCGTTCGCGCGTTGGTGCTTGACGGCGCGGTCGACCCGCAGGTGTCGGTAGCGGACGGTGCCATCCAGCAAGCACAGGGATTCGACGCGTCCATGCGGGCGTTCTTTGATTGGTGCACCACGCATTCCGCGTGTGCGTTCCATCACGGCAGTGACCCAGCCGCCGCGTACGCGGCGCTCGCCCGGATGATCGACGCGCAACCCATGACCGATCACGGTCGCACGTTCGGACCGAGCCAACTCGACATCGCAGTAGCGTCCCTCTTGTACGGCGGCAACTCCGGGTACCGCGTGCTCGCCGACGGGCTCCACCAACTCGAACGCGGTGTCGCGACCTTGCTGTTCGTCGCGTTCGACGACTACGTCGGTCGCACCGGCGGCCGCTACAAACCCGAGTGGGCCGCGTTCATTGCGATCAGCTGCGCCGACGGCCCGAACCTCTCGGTCGCCGCCATGGAGGCATTGCAGCGGCGGGCCGCCGTCGAGGCTCCGATCTTCGGTTCGAGCACGATCGGACTCGGATACGAGTGCTCGTATTGGCCCTACCCGCCGACCCGCAACGGCCCGACGACGTTCGCGGCGCCTACCGCACCCCCGATCGTGGTCGTCGGGACCACCGGTGATCCCGCGACGCCGCTGGTCTGGGCGCAAGGCCTCGCGCGCCAGCTCGTCAGCGGTCGCCTGGTGACCGTGACCGGCACGACGCATACCGCGAGCCTCAACGGCGACCACTGTCTCGATGCCATCCTCGTCCGGTACTTCGTCGATCTCGAGGCCCCGAAGCCCGACTCCACCTGCGCATAAGAGGTTTGCGGATAGGCCGCGACGGCGCTCGGCCGATAATCTGACGACCCGTCAGATTTCACGTAGGAGGCATACCGTGACGGCCGTGGTCGACCCGGGCGCAGCGAAGACCCCGATCCCGCGGATCGTCAGCGTGGACGACCACGTGGTCGAGCCGGCGCACCTCTGGAACACGTGGTTGCCCGAGAAATTCCGCGCGGCCGGTCCGCGGGTCGAGCGCAGAGGCATCGGCACGATGCGCCATGTCGGGGGAGGGAGCTACGAGCAGACCTTCGACCCCGACGGCCCGCAGGCCGACTGCTGGGTCTACGAAGACCTCGTGTACATCAACAAGCGCCATGTGGCCGCGGTCGGCTTCGATCGCGACGACATGACGATGTCGCCGATCACCTACGACGAGATGCGTCCGGGGTGTTACGAACCCAAGGCGCGCGTGGAAGACATGGCAATGAACCACGTGGAGGCGTCGCTCTCGTTCCCTACGTTCCCGCGGTTCTGTGGCCAGACGTTTCTCGAAGGGAAGGATCGCGAGCTCGCGGCGGCATGTGTCTACGCGTACAACGACTGGATGGTCGAGGAGTGGTGCGGCGACAGCGACGGCGCCCTCGTGCCGCTGATCATCGTCCCCCTGTGGGACGCCGAGCTGGCTGCCGCGGAAGTGCGGCGCAACGCGGCCCGCGGGGTACGCGCCGTTTGCTTCTCCGAGATTCCGCCGCACCTGGGGTTGCCGAGCATTCACTCGGGGGAGTGGGATCCGTTCTTCGTGGCGTGCCAAGAAACGCAGAACGTCGTCTGTATGCACATCGGTTCGAGTTCGCGCATGCCGGCAACCTCGGCCGACGCGCCGGTCGCGGTGGCCGCGAGTTTGAGCTTCGGCAATGCGATGGCGAGCCTCTCGGACTTCTTGTTCTCCGGCGTGTTGGTGCGCTATCCCGATTTGAAACTCGCGTACAGCGAAGGTCAGATCGGATGGCTGCCGTACATCCTCGAGCGGGTCGACGACGTGTGGAAGGAGCACCGTGCGTGGGGTGGCGTGCGCGACCTCATCCCCGAACTGCCGTCGTCGTATTACTTCCGCCAGGTGTTCGGCTGCTTCTTCCGTGACGTGCACGGGCTGGAATCACTGCACCGGATCGGCGTCGACAACGTCACGTTCGAGACCGATTACCCCCACACCGACTCCACGTGGCCCGATACCTTGGCCGTGGCCGAAGCGATGATGGGCCACCTGCCGGAAGACGTGGTGTACAAAATCGTGCGCGGGAATGCGATCCGCATGCTCGGTCTCGATCTCGACCGATGATCGACCGCGCCTGACCATTGTCGCGTCACCCGCGGCTGATAACAATCTGGCGTGACTTCCGACCGGCTCGTCGATCTCGAGGGCCCCGCCAACTTTCGTGACCTCGGTGGTCACGCCACGGACGATGGCGGCGTGGTGCGACTCGGACGACTCTTCCGCAGCGATTCGCTCTCGCAGCTGAGTGCGGGTGACGTCGCGCGCCTGCGCGACGAGCTCGGGGTGCGCACCGTGATCGATCTCCGCGCCGGGCACGAAGTGGAGGAGTACGGCCACGGCCCGCTCGCACCTCATGTGCGTCAACTGCACCTCCCCATCGTCGACGAAACCCGCGAGCCGCCGCTCCCGACGCGCCGAGAGCGCAAGGCCGCGAAGTTCCTCACGCTCGACGAGATCTACGCCTTCATGCTGCGCGAATACGCAGAACGATTCGGTGCCGTGCTCGCGGTGATCGCGGAGGCGGAGAATCTTCCGTTGGTCTTCCACTGCGCGGCGGGCAAGGACCGCACCGGGCTGGTCTCGGCGCTGGTACTCGGGATCTGCGGTGTACCCGACGACGTGATCGTGACGGACTTCGCCTTCACCGAATCGCGGATGCCTACGATCATCGCCCGTCATACGGAACGGGCCGAGGACCGCGACCAAGCGGTCGAGGTCGCGGGTCAGCAGTACGGCGCCCAGGCGACGACGATGGCCACGGTGCTCGCGGCGGTACGCGCCGAACACAGTTCCATCCACGGGTACGTGGAGACGACCGGGCTCTCGCAGGACGCGGTCGCGCACATGCGCGCCGCGCTCGTGGAGCCGGCGCGTGGTCCGGAACACGCTTAGCCGAGCGCACCTATCCACGAACTGGTGGGCGCGGCGTCGTACCGTCGTCCGATGACCGTTCCTCCGGAGCCGCCGGCCGCGCCGAGGTTGCCCGACGTTCCGGCACCGCCGCCTCCGCCGCCGTACCAATACGTGGCGGCACCGCCCGGCCCGAAGACCAACGGGTTGGCGATAGCGTCGCTCGTCTGCAGCCTGGCGACGTTCATGTTCTGCGGGGTCGGCTCGATCCTGGGCATCATCTTCGGACACATCTCGCGCGGTCAGATCAAGCGGACGGGCGACGCCGGCTCCGGGATGGCACTCGCGGGCTTGATCATCGGGTACGTCACCCTCGGGTTGGCGGTCATCGCGATCGGCGCGATCGCGATCTTCGCCGACAACTTCGATGGCCGTACGGAGGTCGTCAACCACGCGCGTGACGTGAACATCCAGATCGTGCGCCTCGCGCGACTCCGGAGCGTCTCGCCCAGGGATCGCGCGGTGATCGTGCAGGGGTTCGCCGCAGAGTGTTGTGAGCGCGAGGTCACGTTGGGAACGAGCGGCGTCCTGCTGCGTGGTGCCACGAACAACGATTTGGAACGCGTGGGATGGCGCCTCGATGTGGATGGTTACGACGGATATCACGCGTGCCTGACGGTTCCCGATCTCCCGTTCGCGAGCGATCGCGACGTGCGCGCCGGCCGGTGTTGACACGCGTTGAAATGAGCCTCGTGTCACCTGGTAGTGGGCGGTACCGGTCGATCGACTAAGGTGAACCCTGTTCGGCATTCGCCGGACGACCGCGCTGGAGACATTCCCGTCCTTCCGTCGCGCGGAAGAGCGCCCGCACTGCGGGCAAGGAGTGTCAGTGTCCAGCTTCACCGATCTTGGGCTCGCGCCCGACCTCGTCGCGGCGTTGATCGCCCGCGGCATCACCGCGCCATTCCCGGTCCAGGCCGCCACGATTCCCGATGCCCTCGCCGGCAAGGACGTCTGTGGTCGGGCCCCCACCGGCTCCGGCAAGACCATCGCCTTCGGTGCGCCAACCGTCGAACGGGTCACCAGCTCCCGGCCTCGGCGCCCAAGTGCGCTCATCCTGGCCCCCACGCGAGAACTTGCCGCTCAGATCACGCGCGAGATCGAACCGCTCGCGAACGTGCGTCACCAGCGAGTCTTCGCGGTGTACGGCGGTGTCGGCTACGAGCCACAGAAGCGGGCGTTGCGCAAGGGTGTCGAGATCCTCGTGGCGTGTCCGGGCCGGCTCGAAGACTTGATCGCTCAGCGAGCACTCGTGCTCGATCGGGTGCAGATTGTCGTGATCGACGAAGCCGACCGCATGGCCGACATGGGATTTCTGCCGGCTGTCCGCCGCATCCTCGATCAGACCAACCCCGAGCGTCAGACGTTGCTGTTCTCGGCCACGCTCGACGGCGCGGTCGGCGTGTTGACCGACGAGTACCAACGTTTCCCGGTGCGCCACGAAGTGGCCGGGGTCGAGACCGATGCGGCCGATGCCGAGCATCATTTCGAACGCGTGAGCAACGAGGGTCGGCTCACTCGCGCCGCGGAAGTCATCGGCGAACACGGTCCGACGATCGTGTTCTGCCGCACCCGTCATGGCGCCGACAAGGTCGCGAAGAAGTTGTCGCAGAATGGCGTGCAGTCGGCGCCGATTCACGGTGGGCTCTCGCAAGCCAAGCGTGATCGCGCGCTCGCCGACTTTGCGCACGGACGGGTGCACGCGTTGATCGCGACGGACGTTGCTGCACGCGGTATCCACGTCGACGATGTCGCGTGCGTGGTGCACTTCGATCCACCGGAGGACGCGAAGGCTTACGTCCATCGCTCGGGCCGCACTGCACGTAAGGGTGCGACGGGTGTGGTCGTGTCGTTCGTACTGCCCGACCAGGTTCGATCGAGCCTGAGTCTCCAGCGCGAGCTGGGCCTGGTGGAGCCGGATCGCACGCCGGCGAAGCGGTCGCGTCCGGCCCGCCACAACGGCAACGGCAACGGTCGCGATGGCAACGGTCGCGGCGGCAATCGCCGCGATGGTGCCCCGAATCGCAATGACCGGGGCGCGCCGGCGGCGCGTCGAGAAGGCGGGAAGCCATCGCCACGTCGCGAAGGTGGCGCACCCGCGGCCCGTCGTGAGGGCGGCACGCCGTCGCCGCGTCGCGAGGGCACCGCACCGGCCGCTCGTCGTGAGGGCGGCGCCCCTGGCGGCCGCTCCCGCCGCGGCCGGCGATAGCTCTGCAACACCGAGCGCGGTAGTCCCACGGCCGGAATCTGATTACCCGTCAGGTCCATCTCTAGACTGCCGCCCTCATGGATCTCCGGTTCTCGGAAGCCGACGTTGCCTTTCGCGCTGATCTCCGGCGCTGGCTGGCGTCGGCATTGCCCGAACTCCCGCCGCAACCGTCACGTGACGACTGGGACGCGCGCCGAATCTGGGACACGGACTGGCAGCGTCGGTTGTTCGATGCGGGGTACGCCGGTCTCAACTGGCCGAAGGAGTACGGCGGTCACGCCGCGCCACCGAGTCAGCAGCTGGTCTTTCTCGAAGAGACGACCCGAGCGCGCGCGCCGTACGTCGGGGTGAACTTCGTCGGTTTGCTTCATGCCGGGCCCACGATCGTGGCGGAAGGCACCGACGCCCAGAAGGCCGCGCACCTCCCGAAGATCCTCCGTGGCGAGGAGGTGTGGTGCCAGGGTTTCTCGGAGCCCGGTTCGGGTTCGGATCTTGCGTCGTTGCGCACTCGCGCCGTGCGCGACGGCGATCACTATGTGGTGACGGGCCAGAAGATCTGGTGCTCGTACGGTCAGATCGGCGACTTCGGTGAGCTGCTCGTGCGCACCGACCCTCACGCGCCCAAGCACAAGGGCATCACGTGGCTCATGCTGCCGATGGACCTTCCCGGCATCGATGTTCGTCCACTCAAGACGGTGCTCGGCTCTTCGGAGTTCGCAGAGTTGTTCCTCGACGAAGTGCGCGTGCCGGTGGACTGCCGCGTTGGTGAAGAGAACGATGGATGGCGCGTCACGAACGTCACCCTGTCCTTCGAGCGGGGGACGGCGTTCGTGAGCGACCTTGTCGACACGACGAGATTGGTGGAAGACCTGGCGCCCTACGTTCGCGATCCCTCGCACCGGCGCGAGTTGGGTC
>JANYLF010000303.1 GCA_025357995.1 Acidimicrobiia bacterium
CCGGCAAAGGTCTGGCCGGCCGTCACGGTGTATTCCTGGTTCCCGACTCGGATCCGCGCCGTCTGCACTCCCGCGTTCATGTACACGTCGAGGAGTGCGACGTCGGTGGTCGGTGGGGGATTTTGTGCCGGCGACGTGGTGGGCGTGGTCGAGATCGTGCCGGAGTTCGTCGTCGTCGTGGTTGAGGAAGAACTCGTGGTACTGCCAGGGGTGAACTGCGTCGGCGGCTCGAACGGGTCGCGCAGACTCAACTCGTTGAAGCTCCCATTCGGAAGCGATGGCTCCAACGCCGCTGTGGTCGTGGTGGTCCCACGCGCCGCGGTGCCGGTGGGCACAGGGCCCAGGCTCGTCGGGGTCGCGTCGTCACTCCGCACGAAGACTTGGTAGACGAGCAGTGAGGCGATCACCGCGCCGGCAACGCCGAGCAAAACCCCAGTGCGATGATGCTGGCTCTGTTGGCGGCGGGCTCGACGTGTATTTGCCATCATGCACCGCCCGTCGTCGATGACCCGGTAGGTGTCGTCGTCGAACTGGACGCACCACCCGGCGTGGTCGTGGAACTCGTGGTGGGTGTGGGCGTGACCGGAGTCGTGCCCGCGGCCGCGGCCGGCGCAGCCTTTGTAAACATACGACCCGTGATCGACACACTCAAGGTGACGCCCTCACCAGTTGACGCGCCCGTAGAAGAGGCCCCCGCGGCCAGGTTGATGCCGTCGATGATGACGAGCCGCTCGAGCTTCTCCATCTTCGTGAGGTAGTTCTCCACCTGGAAGAAGCTGCCCTGGATGCTGATCGTGAGGTTGATTGTGCTCGACGCTCCCGAAGCCGACGGTGGCGATGGCGCGATCGACAGGAACTCGATGCCCGAACTCGTCGCGATCGTATTGGCTTGGATGATGAACGCCGCGAGATCGGGCGTTTTCGGAATGGCTTGGTCGAACTTGCGCAACAGCGCTTCTTGCTGAGTTGCGAGCTTCTTCTGGGCCTCGAGCCGTGAGAGGTTGGCCTGGAGTCCCTCCGTCTTGTGCTGTTCGTCGGCCGTCGACGCCTGCGCAGTCTTCAGCTCGTCACCGACGGGGCGGTACACGATGAAGAACCACGCCAGCACGATGGCGAGGAACGCGGCCGCACCGCCGATGACGGCGTTGCGTTTCATGGTGTCACCTTGTAGTTCTGGTCACGGTTCGACTTCGCCGCCGCCGTGATGTTCGCGGTCGACGAGAAGGTGACCGCCGGGGTCGCGGTCGAGCCGCTACTCGACGTCGCCGCACCCTTCGAGATGTTGGGCACCCAGAGATCAGAGAACGACGGGATGTCCGAGCCGATGCGTTGGATCCACGCCGCGATCGAGTCGAAGTCGCGACCCGAGCCGGAGAAGTTGACGGTCCCGGACGGTCCCGTTGCCGTCGGCGTCACCGGCGCGACAGGGGCGACCGGAGTGGTCGTGCTCGACGTCGAGCCACCCGACGTGGCCGGAGCCACCGCGGCCGGAGCCGGCGCGGCCGGAGTTGCCGCGGTCACCTTGCCCTGGAAGGACGTGAGCCACACGTCGTTCGGAATGGTGCGCGAGATCGCCTGGAGCATCGACGACCACGACACGTCGTTCGCGAGGAGGGCCTGAGTTTCGGCCGACAGGCTCTCGATCTGGATTTGGCGCTGCGCGACATCGCTCAACGCGCTGATCTGATTCTGGAGTTTCGTATTGGTCGCTACCGCGGACGCCAGGTTCGCCTTCTCGTCGTCGACCTGCTGCTGCTTCAAGTACGTGAGACCGGCGAGCCCGACGAGCAGCACCCCTCCGACCAACGCGCCGACCTTGATGAGCTGGCCGCGGCCGGCGGACTCCTTGTGATCGCCGCCGAGCAGATCGATCCGCTTGCCCGGCATCAATCCGCCGAGCGCGAGTCCGACCGGGACCGGCATGAACGGATCGAGCAAGGGCAGGCGGTCGTCGGGGAATCCGATGTCGCCCACCGCGATGTGTTCGCGCGGCCGCGCGAGGTCGACCGGCACTCCGACGGTGTCGACGAGCTGGTCGGCCAGGCCCGGGGTCAGTGACCCGCCGCCGGTGAGCGTGACGCGCAGCAGACGAATCGCATCGGGTTGCGTGCGGTAGTAGTCGAGCGAACCGCGGATCTGTTCGACGAGGTCCGAGATCGGCCGCGCCATCGCGGCGTGGGCCCGTTGACGGAGATCGACCGGCGCGCGCTCGTCCTCGCGCTTGACCGCCTCGGCTTGATCCTGGGTGAGCTCGAGATCACGGGCGATCGCGTCGGTGACCAACCGGGCGCCGGAACCGAGGATACGAACGAAGCGCGGGATACCCAGCTCGTGGACGACGACAACGGTGACGCCGCCGCCGACGCTGACGATCGCCTCGACCCCGCCACCGTTGTCCGACACGCGTCGACCGACGGAGCGAACCAACGCGAGCGGCACCAAGTCGACCGATGCGACCGTAAGACCGGCCGCGCGCACCGCGCCGGTGAGATTGCGAATCAAATCCTTGTGCGCGGCCGCGAGCAACACGCGGCTCATGGGCTGCGATGGCGTACCGTCGCTACCGACTTCGGGAATCGACAGTGCCTCGAGTACCTGGAAGTCGAGCACCGCGTCTTCGAGCGGGATCGGGATGAGTTCATGCGCCTGGAACCGCAATGCGCAGGCCAACTCGACGTCCGACATCGTCGGGAGGTCGACGGTGCGCACCAAGACGCGCGGCGTGGCGACGCCGACGCGCACTGGCCCCTTCTTGAGGCTGAGCTCGGACCACAGTCGTTGAATGGCCGCGCTGACGGCGGCGGGATCGACCACCTCGCCGTCGCGCATCGCGCCGGGCGGCAATGCGACTTGCCCGAAGCTGGTCAGGCGGGGCGGGTCGCCAGGTTCGATTTCTGCAACGCGAACGGCGTTCGTCCCGATATCGAGACCGATCAGACGGCGGGCCACTGCTCCGAACCTCCCTCCACCATCGTTCCGACGACTCGCTCGTCGAGGTACCTGGCAACGTCGCGTTCGCGGATCCTCAGGTGCTTCCCGACGCGGATCGCGGGCAGCTCGCCTGCCTTGATCAGCCGGTAGACGGTCATGGTGGAAACACGCATGACGTCCGCGACTTCGCGTGCTGTCAGTAGATCATGGGGTATCGGCGACGCCACGGTGGTTGCCCCTCGTTGACTTCGGGCACAGTAAGTCTCAACCCCAACAATCGTCAACATGAGCCACGCGAGTTGAGCGACGCGGCAATGAATGAACCGATGGACCTACGACACACGCGTCAAACGTGATGCGCGCGACCCATCTTCGCGGGCGCGGCCCTCCGCGCGGGAGTCGGAAACGCGGAATTCGGAGGCTCGATCAACGCGCTCGGGTCAGTGCCCGCGGTAGAGGTCGAGCAGCTGAGTGCCGGCGAAGATCGCAACCAGCGCGCCCGCCGCCATGAACGGCCCGAACGGCACGGGGTCCTTCCGGCTGCGCAACTTGGTCGCGATGAGGAACGTCCCCACGACGGCGCCGAGGAGAAAGCCCAGGAACAGGCCAAGGAAGACGTGCCCCCAGGAGAGCCAACCCAGAGCCAGCCCGAGGACAAAGCTCAGCCGGACGTCGCCGAAGCCCATCCCCCGAGGCGAGACGATGTGGATCGCGAAGAACACGCCGAAGGCGGCGGCCCCACCCTCGATTGCCCGCAGATACGAGTCCCACTGGCCGTCGATCGCCGCGGGAAGGACCAGCAGCGCCGCGACGATGAAGCCCGTCGGGTACAGGACGCGGTTCGGCAACAAGAAGTGGTCGAGGTCGATGAGCGACAGGGCAACGAGACCAGATGCCAGCGCGCAATAAGCGGGCACCTCCCAACTCGTCCCGAATCGCTGCGCGATCCCGACCCAGAGCGCGGCGTTGGCGAGTTCGACCAGGGGATACCGAACCGAGATCCGCGCCCGACAGTGGCGACAATGTCCGCGCAGCACGACCCAGGCCAGGACAGGAACGTTCTCGAGGGGCGAGAGTTCGGCGTCGCAGCTCGGGCAGTGCGAACCCGGGCGCACGATCGACTCGTGACGCGGCACGCGCCACACCACCACGTTGAGAAACGACCCGACCACGAGGCCGAAGACGGCAACGATGAGCGTCAGCATGAAGAGATGAGCCTAGGAAGCGCCGGCGCAACGGGACGGGACCCTTACGGCCACTTCGCGGTCCAACCCACAGCCGGGGTGAACTGGTCGGCCTGGCAGGTGGCGGCGTTGTCGACTCGCTGGAACTGTGGCGTCGCCGCCGGTTGCTCGAGGAGTGCAAAGCAGCGTCCCGATGTCGAATGCGACGTGAGGATGAGGTACCACGCCGTTCCCACCGTTCCGTTGGCGACCGAGACCGCGCGGTTGTTCGCGACCGCGTTCGTCGAGCTCGCCACGAAGACGATGGACGGCTCCTCGGTGCTGAGATTCGCCTGGGTTGGGCTCACGCCGTCGGCAGTCTCGACCGCTTTGGCGGCGGTGAGCGAGTTGCGCAGCACCGTCTCGGCCTGCTTGTCCTCGGCGGGGACACGGGCTTGGAGCAGCGACGGAATCATGATGGCAATAAGGATGCCGATGATGCCGAGGACCACCAGGAGTTCGACCAGCGTGAAGCCGTCTTCGTCTCGTTGAAGTTGGTCGTGCACGCTGGACACCTCCTTCGACGGATGGCGCAAGCTGGAAACGGGTTGGGGGGCCCGAAGGCCCCCCAACCATGCATTTCCGAGTTGCGGTGGTGCTACCAGGCCTGGGCCCAAGTGTCGACCGTGGTCGCGTTCGCCGCGGTCGGAGCAGAACCGACTCCAGGAATCAACATGACTCCTGACGTTGAGGCTTGGCAGGAAACGGCTCCGTGGTTCATGAAGATGGTACCGGGACCGTTCGCTCCGTCACCAATGACGTAGCAGTTACCACCGTCGGAGAGGGCCGCGGCAACAAAGCCCTGAGCAGTTGTTGCCACCGAGACGACCTTCGGTCCCGTCGAGGCACCGGCGGTGAAGGTGAGGCTCGGCTCCGCCGTCTGCAGAGCGGACGGAGTCGCGCTCGTGTA
>JANYLF010000309.1 GCA_025357995.1 Acidimicrobiia bacterium
CGATGGCCGCGGTCTGGATCAGCGTCGTGTCGGACCATGCCCAGGTCGGCCACGGATGCGACACGGCCGTCTCGCCCCCGATGTACGTGAGTATCTCGCGATCGCGATCGTCGAACCCGAGGACTCTCGGCGAAGAGTCGAACCCGACGCGCTCGAGATGCACCAGGAGTTCATGCACCGCGGGTGTCCACGCCCCGGGTGTCCGACGAACCGTGTCGCCGACTCGCACGACGGTGCCGACGTTGCCGCCGAGCAGCGGAATCTCCTCCATGTCGGGATCCTGCCCGAAGGGATGCCCCGTCCGGACCGATTTCGGCGGGCGGGCCGAGGCGTCGCTTAGCCTCGGCGGATGACCGATACTCCTCCGTCTCCAACCGTCGCGCCGGCCGATGGCCGGCTCGGCGTTCTCTGTGTGGGCCTCGGTGCGGTCACCACGACGCTGATCGCAGGGGTCGAACTCACCAAGCGGGGTGAGGAAGTGCCCGTTGGGTCACTCACGCAGCTGGGCACGATCCGCATCGGCAAGCGCACCGATGACAACGTGCCGCGCATCAAGGACTTCGTCCCGCTCGCGAGTCTCGACCAGATCGTGTTCGGCGCGTGGGACCCGTATCCGGACGACGCCTACACCGCGGCCAGCCGCGCCGGTGTGCTCGACCAGGGTCGGCATCTGGAAAGCATCGGCGACACGTTGCGCGCGATTCGGCCGATGCCCGCTGCGTTCGACTCCAACTACGTGAAGCGTCTCGAAGGCACCAACGTGATGGCGAGTACGTCCAAGCGCGAGATGCTCAATCAGATTCGGGCCGACATCAACACGTTCAAGGACGAGAACCTCTGTGACCGGCTCGTCATGATCTGGTGCGGCTCGACCGAGATCTACATTGAGATCGGTCCCGCGCACGCCGACCTCGACGCATTCGAAGCCGCGATCGACGCGGAGGATCCGTCGATCGCGCCGTCGATGCTCTACGCGTACGCGGCGTTGCAGGAGGGTGTTCCGTTCGCGAACGGCGCGCCGAACTTGGCCGTGGACACGCCGGTGCTGCGCAAGTACGCGGAACAACACGGAGTGCCGATCTGCGGGAAGGACTTCAAGACCGGTCAGACCCTGTTGAAGACTGTTCTCGCGCCGATGCTCAAGGCGCGCATGCTCGGCTTGGCGGGCTGGTATTCCACCAACATCCTTGGCAATCGCGACGGCGAGGTGCTCGACGATCCGGAGAACTTCAAGACCAAGGAAGTGTCGAAGCTCGGCGTGCTCGACGACATCCTCGAGCCCAAGCGCTTCCCCGAGCTCTACGGCGACGTGTACCACAAGGTCCGCATCAACTATTACCCGCCGCGCGGCGACAACAAAGAGGGTTGGGACAACATCGATCTCTTCGGGTGGATGGGTTACCCGATGCAGATGAAGGTCGACTTCCTGTGCCGCGACTCCATTCTCGCGGCGCCGCTGGCGCTCGACCTCGTGCTGTTCATGGACCTCGCCCAGCGCGCGGGGATGAGCGGGATTCAGGAGTGGCTGAGCTTTTACTTCAAGTCGCCGCAGACTCCGCCCGGTCTCTACCCCGAGCACGACCTCTTCATCCAGCAGACCAAGTTGAAGAACACTCTTCGCTGGATGATGGGCGAGACTCCGATCACCCACCTCGGACAGGATTACGGGGTCGAGGACTAGTCCCGAGGTTGGCGAATGATCAAGCGGGTGTTCAAGAACCTGACAGTGTTCACGGGTGCCGTGCCGGACGCGAGTGTGCAGCTCGAACGCGATGGATACGCGGTGGTGACCGGCGTGTTCGACACCGCGACCGTCGAGCAGATTCGCACCGAGATCGACGGCGTGTTCGCGGCCACCGCACCCGAACGGTCACGCACCGACGCGACAGAGTTCCGCTACGAGATGCTCAATCGGAGCGCCGCGTGTCAGGCCGCGCTCGCGCATCCGAAGATCCTCGAAGTGATCGAACCGTTGCTCGGCGACGACTGCCACGTGATCGCCAACACTGCGTGGCGCAACCCGCCGGAGTTCAAAGGTGGGCCGTGGCACTGTGACGCGGGCCCGCACGTGCCGCGACCCGCGGGCATCGAGTGGGACGACCGCATCCCGTACCCGGTGTTCGCAATCGGCGCGCACCTGTATCTGAAGGACTGCACCCTCGCCGACGGTCCGACCGCGGTCGTGTCCGGGAGCCATCGATCCGGTCGGCTCGCGCCGTTCGATCAACTCTGGAACGAATCGCTGAGCTGCGACGGTCGTCCACCCGCGGTACTCACCGCTTGTGCCGGCGATGTTGCAATGTTCGTATCCGATTGTTGGCACCGCGGGCTCCCGGCGAGCGGTGGGTCAGGCCGCGACTTCTTGCAAGCGCACTACGCGCGCCGTGACATCGCACAGCGGGTACGCACGACTGATGTCGCCAATCAACTGAGCGACGAGGCAATCGCGCGGGCTCGCGCCGGCACCGAACGCGAGCAACAGCTCGCGGGCCTGCACGCGCCCTTCTTCTACGACGGATAGCCGGCGCCGGGGTCGGCGGAGCGATCAATCGCCGCCGCCACCACCGTGATGATCGCCGTGACCGTGGCCGTCGGTCTGCTGCGGCGCATTCGCTAGGGGATGCGGCGGCTGGTGATGCTCACCGTCGCCCTGGCTCCCGTTCGCGTCGTCGTCCGCCGGCTCGGGCGGCTTCGGTGGCTTGACTTCGGTGGCATCGTCGTCGCAGTCAGCCTCGTGGTCGTGCGCGGCGTGCGAAACGGTCGCGCCGTGATCGGGTCCGGGTTCGGTCTCGTGCGCGACCTGCGAGACGTCATCGCCGTGCTCCACACACGGAGTCGTCGTCGGCGCGGTGGTCGGGTCGGTGACCGGTGGGTCCGTGGCCGGGACGGTGACGGGCGGATCGGTGGGTGTGGTCGTGGGGTCGGTGGTCGTCGGGTCGGTGGGCGGTGAGGTGGTGACGTCGGACGCGGACAGGACGTGCGGAGTGGGTTCCTTGACGACGGCGGCGGCAGCCACCGCGAACCCTCCCAGCGATATTGCCCCGACGATGGCCCCAGCCACCTTGACCCGAAGCAGTTTCGACGACCAGAAGTTCACGATGTATCCCCTTCGATGGCGTTGCAAGGGGTATCGACCGTTTGGACCGAGAAACTGGAATTGTCGCGAAACTGGCTGGTCAGGTGAGCCGCTCGGCTCGGAGCGCGCTGCGGCGGACCTTGCCGGCGTCGTCACGGAGGGGTTCGGTCACGTACTCGTAGGTGCGCGGGATCTTGTAGCGCACGAGCCGATCCGCGAGGTGGGCGCGCAGCTCGTCGTCGGTGACGGACGACGTGTTCTGCACGATCGCGTGAATGCGGTTGCCGAGGTCGTCGTCGGGGAAGCCGATCACACAACTCGATCCGACGGCCGGGTGCTCGTCGAGCGCGGCCTCGATCTCGGCCGGATACACGTTCGCCCCGCCCGCGAGGATCATGTCGGCCGACCGATCACCAAGGTAGAGGTAGCCATCGGCATCCATCCAGCCCAGGTCGCCGAGAGATTCCCACCCGTGGCCCGTTGTGCGCGCGTCGGCTCCGATGTAGCGGTAGGTGGTCACACCCTCCGGCGCGCGCATGAAGACCTCACCCTGCTCGCCGGGCGGCAGTTCGTTGCCGTCGTCATCGAGGATCTTCATCTCGCCGACGATCGGCCGCCCGACCGAACCCGGATGTTCCAACCACTCGTCGCCCTTGATGACGGTGACGGCCTGGGCCTCGGTGCCCGCGTACAACTCCCAGATTTTCTCCGGCCCGAGCCATTCGATCCACGCGCGCTTCAACCAATCGGGACAGGGCGCCGCGAGGTGGAAGACCACGTTGAGCGACGACAGGTCGTGCTGCGTGCGCTCGTCATCGGGCAGCTTCCAGATGCGTTGCATCATCGTGGGGACTGCATACATCCAGTCGACCGAGTACTGCTCGATGAGCGCGAGCGCGCGATGCGCGTCGAATCGCTCCATCACGATGATGTGATTGCCGATGAAGAGCGCGGCGACCGAGAAGCTCAACGGACCGTTGTGGTACAGCGGACCGCTCGCGAGGTGCACACCGTCGGGCGTCATGCCGAACGCCATCGCGGTGAGGCTCACGCCCTCGGTGACCGACGGTCCGCCCGCCACGATCAGCTTCGGGCGACCGGTACTCCCGCCCGAGGTGGGTGCTTTCCACGCGGCCGCGATCTTGACCGGCAACGGCGCGTCGGAAAGTTCCGGATCGGGCGTATAGCCCGCGGACAGACACCTACGGCCGGGCGTGTCGAGACCGACGACCAACGACGGGTTCGCGAGTTCGACAATGGCGTCGAGTTCGAGCTGGGGGAGCTTGGCACTCACCGGCGCCGGGGTCGCGCCCAACTTCCAGACGGCGATGGTCGCCTCGAACCACTCGATGCCGTTGGGCAGACCGATCGTGACGAACGAATCCTGGGTCACGCCGAGCGCCTCGTAGGCGCGGGCGAGCCGATTGGTATGGCGGTCGAGCTCGCCGCGGGTAATGGTGCGGTTGGCGTCGGTGATCGCCGGCCGATCCGGGTCCGCGGCCGCGAGCTCGGCGAGCGTTACGGGGAACGGGGTGGGCATGGGTGCGGCGGTGTCGGCCATGGTGGCGCACCGTAGCAATGAGATAGGAAGCACGGGTATGAAGGTCCACGTGATGACAGGTGGCACGCCATTGCGTGACTTCGCGCAGCTCGCGCGCGACGCGGCCGACGCGGGTTTCGCGGGGCTGGTGATCACCGAGTCCGGCCGAACCGCGTATTTGTCGACGGCGGTCGCGGCCGTCGCGGACGTGGACCTCGATCTCGCGACCGGTGTGGCGGTCGCGTTTCCTCGGAGTCCGATGGTGACCGCCGCAACGGCTTGGGAGCTGGCGCAGGCGTCCGGCGGACGCTTTCGGCTCGGCCTCGGCACGCAGGTGCGTGCGCACATCGAACGGCGCTACTCGTCTCCATTCGATCATCCGGGGCCTCGGTTGCGTGAGTACGTGGAGGCGGTAAAGGCGTGTTTCGCGGGGTTCCGGGGCGAGGGCCTCGACTATCGCGGCGAGTTCTACCAGCACACCTTGCTGCCCGCGATGTGGTCACCGGGTCCGATCGAGTTCCCCGACCCGCCCGTCGATATTGCCGCGGTGAATCCATGGATGTTGCGCATGGCCGGCGCGGTGGCGGATGGCGTGCACGTGCATCCGCTGAACTCGCCGACGTATCACGAAGCGACGTTGCTCCCGAACCTGCGCGCGCGTCGCGGTGGAGAGTCGCTCGAAGACTTCACCGTCTTCGTGCCCGTGTTCACTGCGGCCGGTGACACCGCGGAGGAGCGCGCGAGATGGCGCGAGACCACGCGCACGATGGTCGGCTTCTACGGCTCTACGCCGAACTACGCGTTCGTGTTCGACCAGATCGGCAAGCCCGGCACGACCGAGGCGTTGCGGGCCGCGCAGAAGGCGGGCGACATGGCCGGCATGAATGCGGTGATCGACGACGAGATTCTCGACAACTTCGTCGTGGAGGGCACGTGGGCGGAGATGCCGGATCGCATCGCGGCGCGGATGGATCCGTTGCGCGGGACCAACGTTGCGCCCGTCCTCTATCACGCTGGCATGACCTACCGGCGCGATCCCGAGACCTTCGCCAACTTCGGCCGCCTCGCTGCCGCACTGCGCGATCGCTGACCACCAGCGCCGCTACCGGGCAGGCCACTGGTGATCGCGAATTCGCCCGAACTCCGGCTCGGAGACCGACGTCGGCGGACCCGAGTTACTGCTCGGACATCACCGCGTCGAACTCGGCTTCGAGGTCGCGCTCCGGTTCGCCTGCGCTGTCGGTGATGTCGACCGTGACCCGCTGAATCGTGCCGGTCCATGCGAACGGTGCGGTGTACTCCGGGCCGACCGGTGGACCTTGTTCCCACCCACACGTCATCCCCGCGCCGCTGATGGAATGGCGAACGGGTGTCGTACGCGGGATCTCGCCGACGCCCACCTCGATGCCGTCGACGAACAGGCGCGCGGTGCCGGAGAAGTCGGGGCGCGCGTCGAACTGCATGATGAGGGTGTGCTCGCCCGGCTCGATCACCGGTTCGGAATCGACTACGTACTGGTCGCGGCCCACGTAGTTGGACACGTACCGCAACCGGCCGTCGAGCACATGGAACGACCAACCACCGAGGACTGTGCCCATAGCGAGCAGTACTCCCTCGACCGGACTGGAGCCGGAGGGGACGTCGACAGTCGCGACGATGCGGTGCGATCGGCCGCGCGTATTGATCGCGTTGTTCTCGGGTACCGGATGCGGCGACGGGTAGTAGGTGATGTTCCGACGCGAATGGAACGCGCGCCGAGGCGCTTCGAGCGCGGCGAGCGGACGGTTGTCGAGCGGGAGGACTTGGTACTTGCGTGCCTCCGCCCACCAGAGCTCGATCATCTCGGCGAGTCGTCGGGGTTCGTCGCGGGCGAGGTTCATGGTTTCGCTGGGGTCGAGGCGAACGTCGTACAGCTCCCACTCGTCGTCCTCGAACGGCGCGTCAGGATCGATGCCGTCGTCGTACATGTGACCCAAGGGCTTGTAGGTCACCGCCTTCCACCCGTCGTGATAGATCCCACGGGAGCCGAGCATCTCGAAGTACTGCGTGGTGTGGCGCTCGGGCGCCGCGGCGTCGTCCAGGAGGTAGCTGAAGCTGGTGCCCTCGATCGGTGATTGTTCGATGCCGGCGAGCTCGTCCGGCGCGTCGACTCCGATCAGTTCGAGGAGGGTGGGGAGCACGTCGATCGCGTGTGCGAACTGCGTGCGGATCTCACCACGGGTGGTGATGCCGCGCGGCCAGTGCACGATGCACGGATCGGCGACGCCACCCTCGTGGACCTCGCGCTTCCACCGGCGGAACGGTGTGTTGCCCGCCATCGTCCAACCCCATGGATAGTTGTTGTGGGTGGACTGGGTGCCGATCTCGTCGATGCGGCTGCGTAGTTCCTTGCGGCCCGCGGGGACTCCGTTCCACAGCCGAGCGTCGTTGATGGATCCGAGCGCGCCACCCTCAGCCGAGGCGCCGTTGTCCGAGACGACCACCACGATCGTGTTGTCGGTCTCGCCGAGCTCGTCGATGAACTCGAGCACGCGGCCGATCTGCGCGTCGGCGTGCGAGAGGAACCCGGCGAAGCACTCCATGAACTTCGCGGCCACCTTCTGGTCCTGCGGTTCGAGTGAGTCCCACGCAGGCACCCACGGCGGGCGCGATGCGAGCTTCGTGGTCTCCGGGAGGAGACGCGCGGCGAGTTGACGCGCGAACGTCTCCTCACGCCAGACGTCCCACCCGCGGTCGAACTGGCCGTGATACTTCTCGAGCCATTCCGGTGGCGCGTGGTGCGGCGAGTGACACGCGCCGGTCGCGAAATGCAGATAAAAGGGTTGCTCTGGTTCCACACTGCGCAGCGCGCCGAGCATCATGATGGCTTCGTCGGCGAGATCCTCGGACAGGTGGTATCCGTCCTCCGGTGTTCGGGGTGGCGCAACCGCGGTGTGGTCGCGGAACAGGTTGGGGACGAATTGGTGGGTCTCGCCACCGTGGAACCCGTACCAGTGGCGGAAGCCCCGCCCGCACGGCCACGAATCGCGCGGGGCGGCGAAATGCGTCTCGTCTTCCGGGGTGAGGTGCCACTTGCCCACGGCGAGCGGGACGTACCCGGAATCACTGAGGATCTCCGAGAGGAATCCGTTCTCGCGGGGGATGAGGCCGTTGTAACCCGGGAAGCCGACGGCGAGATCGGCGACGCGCGCCATGCCGTTGGAGTGATGGTTCCGACCGGTGAGCAAACACGCGCGAGTCGGCGAGCACAACGCAGTGGTGTGAAAGTTCGCGAGGCGCACACCGCCCGCCGCGAGACCGTCGATCACCGGGGTGTCGATATCGGAGCCGTAGCACCCGAGCTGCGCGTACCCGACGTCGTCGAGCACCACCAGCACCACGTTGGGTGCGCCGGTTGGGGGCGACGGATCTGGCGGCCACCAGGGTGTGGAATCGCGCCATGTGTCACCGATAACGCCACCGAACTCGCTCATGGCGCGGAGCCTACGGGCGCGACCGGCGGGACTGCTCACAGCGGCGGATCGGGTGTGTGAGCGATCTTTCCCTCGAACGAAACCCGCGGGCAACCGGGGAGCAAGACGGGCCTGAATAGATGGGCGCATGTCGACCAAGGGATTTCGCAAGGCCGGTAATTTTCCCACGCTCATCGCTGCGCTCGTGCATTTCGACGTGTCGTTCATGGTGTGGGTGTTGCTGGGCGCCTTGGGTGCGTACGTGGCGGAGGACCTCGGGCTCAGTGGGGCACAAAAGGGGTTGATGGTGGCGCTCCCGCCCCTCGGCGGCGCCGTGTTCCGACTCATCCTCGGGCCGTTGGCCGACCGGGTCGGCATCAAACGTCTCGGTCTGGTGACGATGGCGCTCACGCTGCTCCGACTCGCGTGGGGCGCGCTCGCGGCCGGCACGTACCCGCAGATCCTCGGCATCGGATTCATGCTCGGCATCGCGGGTGCGAGCTTCGCGGTGGCATTGCCACTCGCGAGTCGGTGGTACCCGCCCGAACATCAAGGACTCGCACTGGGCATCGCCGGCGCAGGCAATTCCGGCACCGTGGTGGCGGTGCTCGCCGCGCCGCGCCTGGCCGAGCATTTCGGATGGCACGCGGTCTTCGGCCTCATGATGATTCCGGTCACGCTCGCGTGGGTGGTGTTCGCGACGCTCGCGAAGGAACCGCCACGACCCGCGGTGCCCGCCGGCGCCGGGCCGCGCGGTGGAGTCTTCGGACTGCTCAGGGAACCGGATCCGCGCTGGCTCTGTGTGTTCTATCTCGTTACCTTCGGAGGGTTCGTCGGCCTCTCCGGCTACCTTCCCCTCTTCTTCGTCGATCACTTCGGTGTCTCGAAGGTCGACGGCGCGAGCCTCGCCGCGCTCGGGGCGGTCTCGGCCTCGTTGGTGCGTCCGTTCGGTGGTGCCATCGCGGATCGGATCGGTGGAACCCGTGTGGTGATGAGCGTCCTGTTCGGCGCGGCGCTGTTGGCGATGGGGCTCGCGGCGGATCCCTCACTCGGCGT
Organism: Acidimicrobiia bacterium; assembly: GCA_025357995.1. Classification (GTDB taxonomy): domain Bacteria; phylum Actinomycetota; class Acidimicrobiia; order IMCC26256; family JAENVU01; genus JAENVU01. Next base: position 9,125 of record JANYLF010000309.1, read on the forward strand.
CACCGTCGCGATGCTCGTGGCGATCATGGCCATGCTCGGTGTGGGCAACGGCGCGGTGTTCCAACTGGTGGGATCGCGCGTGGGCGATCGCGTGGGTGCGATGACCGGTCTCGTTGGAGCCGCCGGTCCGAGTTCGTGGTGGTCGACGCCACTGCCGTTCGCAAAGGTCCCGTTGCGAGAGTGTCACTCCCGCAACGGGTCCCGTACGGTTTCCACGCCACGTGGGTGCCGGCGTAGGGCCTTTATCCCTCGACGGTCACCGCTTCGTCTTCGCGGCGCCGGCGGGCGGCGGCCATCAGGAACCAGCCGCCGAGCACCGCGAGCAGGCCGAGGAGCCCGATGCGTTGCGCTTCGGTGCCCGTGAAGGCGAAACCGCCGCTCGGCGTGTAACTCGCCTTCGCGCTGACCGTCTTGCCTTCGACATCGGTTGACGCAATGTTGGTGATCGGCCCGTTCCCGGTGATCGTGGTGACGAGGGTCAAGGTGCTCGACGCGCCGACCGCGAGGGCACCGGCGCGCACGCACGTGATGGTCGTCGTGCCGGTGCACGTCCAACCGGTGCCGGATGCGGAGACGAACGCCAGACCCGACGGCAGCGGGTCCGTCACCGTGAGTGGACCGGGGAACGGTGCGTTCGCCGCGTTGGTCACCGTGATGTCCCACGTGGCGACCGAGCCCGTCACGCCGACGAGCTTCTTCGCCAGCGTGATGTTCGCCGCGCCGGTGGTGGTCACGGTGGCACTTGCGGAGGTCGTCACCGGGTTGTTCACCGGGTCGGTGCCGTCAGCCGTCGCGGTGTTCACGATCTGACCGGCGTTCACGTCGGCTTGGGTGACGGTGTACGTGGCGTCGCACAGCATGGTCGCGTTCGGCGCCAAGGTCGAACCCTGTGCCGGGATGCACGCGACGGCGCTGAGACCCATCATCGGATCGGTCACGTTGACGTTGGTGAGCGACACCGTGCCGTTGTTGGTCACGTTGAAGGTGTAGGCAATCGGGTCGCCGACGGTCGCGCCCGACGTGGGCGCCGCGGTCTTCACCAGCGCGAGGCTCGCGGTCTGGCCGGCGAGCACCGTCGCGGTGGCCGAGTCGGTGACGGCGGGTCCGGTCGGTGGGGTACCGACAACGGTCGCTGTGTTACTGATCTGACCGGTGTCCACGTCGGCCTGCGTGACCACGTACGTGGCGGTACAGACCATGGACGCGCCCGAGTTGAGTCCGGAGCCGTTGGCGGGCGTGCAGTTGAGTGCGCTGAGCCCGGTCATCGGGTCGGTGACGGTGACGTTGCCGAGGCTGACCGCACCGGTGTTCACGGCCGTCATCGTGTAGGTGACGGTGTTGCCCACGAACAAGCCCGACGTCGGCGATGCCGTCTTGGTGAGCGAGATGCCGGCAGTGGTGTCCGTCGTGACCGTCGCGGATGCGCTGTTCACGATGAGGCCGTTGCCGGGGTCGAAACCGTTGATCGACGCCCAGTTGATGATCGAGCCGGTGTTCACGTCGTTCTGGGTGACCACGTACGTCGCGGTGCACGAGATGGTGGCGCCAGGGTTGAGTGTGGAACCTTGTGCCGGTGTGCACGTGATCGCGCTGAGTCCGGTCATCAGGTCGCCGACCGTCACGTTGTGGAGCGTGACGGTGCCGGTGTTGGTCCCCACGAACGCGTAGGTGATCGTGTCTCGTGTGACGACACCGGACGGCGGCGATGCGGTCTTGGTGAGCCCGACCGTCGCAATCTGGTTGGCCAAAACCGTGGCGCTCGCAGTGTTGGCGACCGGCGCGTTCGACGGATCGAATGCGGTGACCGTCGCGGTGTTGTTGATGGTGCCGGCGTTCACGTCGGCCTGCGTGACCGTGTAGGTCGCGGTGCAGGACATCGTGGCGCCCGGCGCGAGGCTGGACCCGGCGGCGGGGATGCACGTCGGAGCGCTGAGACCCGTCATCGGGTCGGTCACCTGCACGTTGTGGAGCGTGACGGATCCGGTGTTGGTGACACCGAACGTGTAGGTGACCGTATCGCCGGTCACCACGTTGTTCGCCGGGCTGGGCGTCTTCGTCAGCGCGATCGAAGCGTTCGTGGCCGCGTTCACGGTCGCCGAGGCGCTGGTCGACGTCGGGTTGTTGCTGGGGTCGTCACCGGCGATCGTCGCAGTGTTGGTGAAGGATCCGGCGTCGATATCGGCCTGGGTCACGGTGTAGTTCGCGGTACACGAGATCGTTGCGTTGGGTGCGAGCGTCGCCGGTGCGGCGGGCACGCAGGTGACGGCGCTGAGGCCGGGCATCGGGTCGGTCACCCGGACGTTGTGGAGCGTCACAGTGCCGTTGTTGGTCCCGTCCAACGTGTAGTTGATGACGTCGCCCACAACGACCCCGGAGTTCGGCGTCGCCGTCTTGATGAGCGCTAACGACGGGCCCTGCCGGGTGAGCACGGTCGCGGTCGCAAACGCGAACTTCTGGAAGCCGTTGGGATCGTTGCCACTCAGACTGGCCGCGTTGACGATCGAGCCGGCGTCGACATCGGCTTGGGTCACGGTGTACGTGGCCGAGCAACCGATCGTCGCGGCCGGCGCGAGTGTGGACAATTGCGCGGGAATGCACGTGATCGGGCTGAGCCCGGCCATCGGGTCGAACACCAGCGCGTTCGTCATCGTGACGTTGCCGGTGTTGGTGCCGACGAACGTGTAGGTGACGACGTCGCCCGCGACCACACCCGAGTTGGGCGACGCAGTCTTGGTGAGCGACAACGACCCGGCCTGACTCGCGGTGACGGTCGCGGACGCGGTGTTGGTGGCGGGGTTCCCGTTCGGGTCGAGACCGCCGATGGTCGCGGTGTTCGTGAACTGGCCGTTGTCCACATCGGCTTGGGTCACGGTGTACGTGGCAGTGCACGTGATGGGGCCGCCGGGTGCCAAGGTGGCGGGTGCCGCGGGCGTGCACGCGATCGCCGAGAGTCCGGCCATCGGGTCGGTGACGCCAACACCGTGGAGTGTGGTCGTACCGGTGTTGGTGCCGGAGAACGTGTAGGTGATCGGGTTCCCAATCGTCACGTTCGTGCTCGGCGATGCGGTCTTCGTGAAACTGATCGACGCGGTCTGCCCTGCGGTCACTGTCGCACCCGCAGCGTGCGTGACGGGGTTGTTGTTGGGGTCGAGGCCGTCGATCGTCGCGGTGTTGTTGATGGAACCCGCGTCCACGTCGGCCTGGGTGACCGTGTAGGTGGCGGTACAGGTGATCGGGCTGCCCGGGGCCAGGGTGGCGGGCGCGGCCGGGGTGCACGTGATGGCCGAGAGGCCGCCCATGGGGTCGGTCACGGTCACGTTGTGCAGCGTGGTGGTACCCGTGTTGGAGCCGCTGAAGGTGTAGGTAACGGTGTTGCCCGCCACGACGCCGGTGCTTGGCGATGCGGTCTTGTTGAGCATGAGGTTGGCCGTGCTGAGTGTGGTGACACTCGCCGACGCGGTTCCGGTCACCGGGTTGCCACTCGGGTCCTTGGCCGTGAAGGTGGCGGTGTTGTTCACGCCACCCGCGTCGACGTCGGCCTGAGTGATCGTGTACGGCGCAGTGCACGTGACAGTGTTGGCCGGCGCGAGGTCGGTGGGCAGGGTGGGTGTGCAGGTGAGCGTGCCGAGCCCGACCAGTGGGTCGACGATGTTCACATTCTGAAGCGTCACGGTGCCGGTGTTCTGGAGCTGGAACGTGTAGGTAATCACGTCACCCAACGCCGCGTTGCTGTTCGGCGATGCCGACTTGAGGAACGTGAAGTTCGGGGTGCTGTTCGTGGTGACGGTGGCGCTCGCGTTGTTGATCGCCTTGGCGCCGTTCGGGTCGAAGCCGAGGATGGTCGCGGTGTTGTTGATCGAACCCGCATCCACATCGGCCTGGGTCACGGTGTAGGTCGCGGTGCAGTTGATCGGCGCACCCGGCGCGAGCGTTGCGGGCGCGGCCGGCGTGCAACTCGGCGTGCTGAGACCGACCATCGGGTCGGTGACGTCCACGCTATGGAGCGTGGTCGTACCCGTGTTGGTGCCGACGAACGTGTAGGTGACGGTGTCTCCCGCGACCACCCCGGAGTTGGGGGACGCGGTCTTGGTGAGCGCGATCGTGTGGGTTTGGTTGGACGGGACGGTCACGCCCGCGGGGGTGCTGATCGGGTCGCCGGCCGGGTCGGTACCGTCGACGGTGGCGGAGTTGATCACGCCGCCCGCATCCACGTCGGCTTGCGTGACGGTGTAGGTCGCGGTGCATGTCATCGGGTCACCCGGGGCGAGCGTGGCGCCCTGGCCGGGGGTGCAGCTGAGCGGGCTCAGGCCGACCAGTGGGTCGGTGATGGTCACATTGCTCATCGTCACGTTGCCCGAGTTGCGGGCCGCGAGGGTGTAAGTGATCACGTCGCCGGCGATCACGCCCGAGCTCGGCGCGGCGGTCTTGACCAGGTCCAGCTGCGGGTTCACGTAGGCGTTCACCGTCGCGCTCGCGGTCTTGGTCACATTGGGGCCGGTCGGCGGCGTACCGGTGATCGTCGCGGTGTTCGACCAGGAACCCGCGTCGACGTTGGCCTGCGTCACCGTGTACGCGGCACTGCAGTTGACGGTGTCGCCCGGCGCGAGGCTCGAGCCCTGCGCGGGGACGCACGTGATGGGACCGAGGCCCGCCATCGGGTCGGTCACGTGCACATTGGCGAGCGTCACGTTGCCGTCGTTCAATCCGGCGAAGGAGTAGGTGAGGGTGTCGCCGAGCTGTACTGCGGTGTTTGGCGACGCGGTCTTGGTGAAGGAGATGCTCGGGTTCTGAGCGACCGTGACGGTGGCGCCCGCAGTGTGCGTCACGGGGTTGTTGTTGGGGTCGTTGGCGTTCACGGCGGCGGTGTTCACGATCGAGCCCGCGTCGATGTCGGCCTGGGTCGCGGCGTAGGTGGCGGTGCACGTCATCGTGGCGGTCGGCGCGAGCGTGGCCGGCGCCGCGGGGATACACGACAACGGGGAGAGACCGGTCATCGGATCGGTCACGATCACGTTGTTGAGCGTGACCGTCCCCGTGTTCTGGGCCACGTAGGTGTACGTGATCGAATCACCCGCACCACTCACCGACGTCGGGAACGCGGCCTTGGTGAGGGAGATGCTCGGAGCCTGGAGCGTGGTGAAGGTGGCCGAGGCGAACTTGTTGATCGAGGGAAGTCCCGTGACGTCGGCCGAGAAGTGGGCCGTGTTGTTCACGGATCCGGCGTCGACGTCCGCCTGCGTGGCGGTGTAGGAAGCCGAGCACGTCATCGTGGCGGTCGGCGCGAGCGTGCTGCCCATCGCGGGGATACAGCCGATCGGCGAGAGGCCCGGAAGCGGGTCGGTCACCGACGTGTTGTGCAGCGAGCGGACACCGGTGTTGGTGACGGCGAACGTGTAGTTCACCGTGTCTCCGGTCACGACACCACTCGTGGGCGACACGGACTTGGTGAAGCTCGCGTCTTCGGTGGTGCTCGTGATCACGTTCGTGCTGGCGCTCGCGGTGACGGGGTGGTTGGTCGGGTCGAGACCGGCGATGGTCGCGGTGTTCGTGATGATCCCGGCGTCCACGTCGACTTGGGTCACCGTGTACGTGGCGGTGCAGTTGATCGTGGCGCCCGCCGCGAGCGTGGCCGGGGTCGACGGCGTGCAGCTCGGCGTGGAGAGACCGGCCATCGGGTCGGTGACGGTCACGTTGTGGATGCTCACCGCACCGGTGTTCTTCCCAACGAACGTGTACGTGACAGTGTCGCCCGCGACCACGCCCGAGGTAGGCGAGGCGTTCTTCGTGAGCGACAGCGTTGCGGTCTGATCTGCGGTCACCGTGGCGCTCGCGGTCTGGCTGACCGGATTGTTCTTGGTGTCGAGCCCCGCGATGGTCGCGGTGTTCGCGATCGAGCCGGCGTCGACGTCGGCTTGGGTCACGGTGTAGGTCGCGGTGCAGTTGATCGGCGCACCCGGCGCGAGGGTGGCCGGCGTGCTCGGGGTGCAGGTGATGGTGCCGAGGCCCGGCAGCGGGTCGGTCACGTTCACATTGTGGAGAGTGACCTTGCCGGTGTTGATACCGGCGAAGGAGTACGTGACGGTGTCGCCGGTGACCACACCCGAGTTCGGCGATGCCGACTTGGTGAAGCTGAGCGATGCGGTTTGGTCGGTAGTCACCGTCGCGCTCGCCGTCTTCGTGGCGGGGTTGTTGGACGGGTCGAGACCGGCGATCGTCGCGGTATTGGTGATGGCGCCGGCGTCGACGTCGGCTTGGGTCACGGTGTAGGTAGCGGTGCACGTGATCGGCGCACCCGGTGCGATCGTGATGCCCGAGCCGGGGAAGCAGGTGATCGCACTCAGGCCCACCATGGGGTCGGTCACGGTCACGTTGTGGATGCTGACGGCACCGGTGTTGGTACCGGCGAACGTGTAGGTGATCGTGTCGCCGACGTTCAGCCCGGACGTTTGGTTCGCGGTCTTGGTCAGGCCAAGGGTCGCGGTCGTGTTCGCGGTGACGGTTGCCGACGCGCTCTTGGTGACGGGGTTGTTGGACGGGTCGAGGCCGTTGACGGTCGCGGTGTTGACGAACGAACCGGCGTCGACTTCGGCTTGGGTGACGGTGTGAGTGGCCGTGCAGCTGATCGTGGCGTTCGGCGCGAGGGTCGCGACCGGGACGGCTGGAGTGCAGGTGCCCATGCCCGCAGTGGGGTCGGTGACGTTCACGGT
>JANYLF010000169.1 GCA_025357995.1 Acidimicrobiia bacterium
CTCGAACCACTGTTGGCGGATCCGACCATCGACGAGATCATGATCAACGGCGCGGGCCGCTGTTTCGTCGAGCGCGATGGTGCGTTGCAGTCGGTGCAGCTGCCCATCGACGACGAGGGCATCGTCCGCCTCGTCGATCGCATTCTCGCTCCTCTGGGTCTGCGCCTCGATCGGTCTTCGCCGATGGTCGAGGCTCGACTGGCCGACGGATCGCGTCTCCACGCCGTAATTCCACCGCTCGCGATCGATGGTCCGTGCGTCACCATCCGGCGGTTCGGGGCGCGCATCCTCGGAGTCGACGCGTTCGGCGCCGGGCCCGAGGCGCTCGGCGCGTTGGGAGCGATGATCGAGTCGGGTGTGAACGTGTTGATCTCTGGGGGTACCGGCTCGGGCAAGACCACACTGCTCAACGCGCTCGCTGGTTACGTCGGCGCGAAGGATCGCGTGGTCACGATCGAAGAGACCGCGGAGTTGCGACTCTCCCGTGACCATGTGGTGCGCCTCGAAGCGCGTCCGGCGAATGCGGAGGGCAGCGGCGCCGTTTCGGTGCGCGAGCTGGTGCGCGCGGCTCTCCGCATGCGGCCCGATCGTTTGGTGATCGGCGAAGTGCGTGGCGCGGAGGCACTCGACCTACTCCAGGCGCTGAACACCGGACACGAAGGTTCGCTGTCGACGGTGCACGCGAACAGCCCGGTGGACGCGCTCCGTCGGTTGTCGACGCTCGCGCTGTTCGGGAACGCGGGGCTCCCGCACGATGCCATCTGCGAGCAACTCTGCGCGGCGATCGATGTGGTGGTGCAGGTCGGTCGCACCGGCACCGGCGCGCGCCAGATCGTCTCGGTGGTGGAGGTCGGCATCAACAGCCGCGATGGCATCTCGGTGCAGCCGTTGCTCGACCGTCGGTCTGGCGAACTCCGCGTATGTGGGATCGCGACTCGACCGCCCCGGCGGGGGGTTGTCGCATGATGGTTCCGACAGTCGTCGGAATCACGGGCGGTGTCGTCCTGGCCGCGGGCCTGGCGCGGACGGCTTCGCGGGCGGCGATTTCCAATCGCGCTCGTCGGCTGCGACCACCGCGATCCCTTTTGCCGCCGCGCGTGAGCGCGGTCATCGCTGCCGCGTTGGCGCGTGCGGATCTCGAACTCGCGCCGGAGGCAGCACTTCGCTGGTTGGCGCTCGCGATCGGTGTCGCGGCCTGGTTTTCGATGGTGATGGCACCACCGCTCCTCGTGCCGTCCGTTCTGGGAGCCGTAGTTGGCGGTCCGGTTGGGCTCCGGCTGCGTTGCCGGCACGCGGACCGCGCCGCCCGTGCCGCGCTCCCGGGCGCGCTCGATCACGTGGTCGCGCAGTTGCGCGCCGGCGGCACCGTGATCGAGGCCCTCGCCGAGAGACCCGGACCGCTGCGACCGGACTTCGGTCGAATGGACGCACGGCTCGCCATCGGCGCCTCGCTCGAGCACGTCCTCGAGCAATGGTCGGTCGAACGCCCGGTCCCCGGTGTCCGCGCCGCGGCCGGTGCGTTGTGCATGGTCACGACCATGGGTGGCTCGGCGGCGACGGCGCTCGAAGGCGTGATTCAGTCGCTCCGAAACGACGACGCGGCGATGGGGGAGGCGAACGCACTGTCAGCCCAAGCGCGGGTCTCCGCACTGGTGGTCGGTGCGGCGCCGCTTGCGTACCTGGTGTTCGCCACGGCCACCGATCCGGCTTCGTCTCGGGTATTGGTCAGTACCGGTGTGGGGCGGATCTGTCTCGCGGTCGGGATCGGACTCGAAGTGGTGGCCGCGGTCTGGATGCGGACGTTGCTGGGATCGCCCGCGTGACCGCCATGGTGCTCTTCGGTTGCGGTATCGGCTGGGGTGTCCTGGCGGCGGCGCCACTCGTCGGCCGTATCCGTCGCGGTGTCGTTGTCGGAAGGTTGCGGGCGCTCGCTCCGCGGGGCGTCCCGCGTCGGATGCTCCGTTGGGACGGTGGCCCGGTGGGACGGGTGGCACGAGGAGTGCTGCGGGCGCGCCGTCAGCGACGGATCGATGCCCAACTCGCGCGCGAACTCCCCGCGGTCTTCGATCTCCTCGGTGTTGCGGTGGGCGCCGGATCTACGCCGCGCGGTGCGCTCGAGACGGCAACGCGCTGGGGTCCTCCCGTCATTGCGGTCCACTTGCGCCAGGTCGTAGTGGCGACCGAACTCGGCGCGTCGTTGACGGACGCGCTGCACGATCTCGCAGAACAGTCTCGTGCGCTCACTTCGGTGGCCGACGTGCTCATCGCGAGTTCTCGGCTCGGCGCACCGGCCGGGCCGGCCCTCGCCCGCCTCGCGGACGAGACGCGATCTGCGTTGCGCCGCCAGGCCGAAGCTCGCGCACGGACACTTCCCGTCAAGCTCTTGTTCCCGTTGGTGTTCTTGGTCCTCCCGGCATTCGGGCTGTTGACCCTCGCACCAGCGGTCATCTCGGCGTTACATCGGCTCTAGGCCGTACCGCCCGCACTTCCCCCGCTCAACTCGTCGAATTCCCTCAAGGAGTGCATCACATGTTGCGTCGTTTCTTTACCGCGTTGTGCGCGGTCGTCGGTACTGCGAAGGACACCATGACCGAGATCGGTCAGACCACGGCGGAGTACGCACTGGTCATCCTCGGTGCGGCTGCGATCGGAACGTTGGTCATTGCCTGGGCCACGAGTAGTCACACGATCGGCAAGCTGTTCGACACCATCATCGGCAAGATCCTTCCGGGCTGATGGGTCGGAAGCTCCGGCTGACCCGACCGTCCGCCTGCCCCCGAGAACGGGGGCAGGCGACGGTCGAGTTCGCACTCATCCTGCCCTTGGTGGTGTTTCTCTTACTTGCGATTCTGCAAACCGCGTTGATCGTGCGCGACTACGTGGGCGTGGTGCACGCGGCGCGGGAGGCGGTGCGCGCGGTCAGTGTCGATCGTGATCCGGGCGCGGCCCGGGACGCGGCTCGACGCGTGTTGGCGGGCGCGACGGTGGACGTTGGCGCTCGTCCGAGCGTAGGGGGACCGATCCGAGTCGAGGTCCGGTACGTCTCGCACACCGACCTCCCGATGGTCGGACTGTTGTTCCCGGACCCGGTCCTTCATGCCACTGCCGTCATGCGGACCGAACGATGATCGGCTCGGAGCGCGGTTCGGTGGCGGTGTTGGCGCTCGCGGTCGTGGTCGTCGCCGTCGTCGTCGTCTTGGGCGTCGCCCGTGCGGGTCGCGCGGCGGGGGACGCGGCGCGTGCAGATACCGCCGCGGATGCCTCGGCCCTCGCCGCCGCAGGCGCGTTGGCTCGGTCGGAGGGGTCGGTCGCGGCGGTCGCCGCCGCGCAATCGGTCGCGGTGGCGAATCGGGCAACCTTGCGGCGGTGCGACTGCTCGGGCGAACACGCCGAGGTGGAGGTGGAGGCCGATGGCGCGATCGGCCGGGCTCGCGCGGAGGTTCGCCCGCAATGTCAGTACACCCCGGCGGCATGTGAGTGAACCGACCGCGTCCGGATACGGGCTGCGCGTGTATCGGAACGCCGAGTTGCTACCGTCGAAGCATGCGCCGGTCTTGGTTCACGCTGGTCATGGTGGCCGCTGTCGTCGCGATGAGTGGGTGTTCGACTTCGAACGCCGTCGTGACGAATCACTTTGGTGATTGCACGTTCGCGCCACGCGCGGTGTGTCGCAATCAGAACCTCGGGGCGCTCAATCTGGAGTCGATGGATCTCACCGGCATCGATCTCTCGGGGTCAGACTTGACCGACTCGGATCTGCATCATGCGATCCTGCGGAACGCAATCCTGGTGGGGACCAATCTCAGCGCGGTCAACCTCAGTGGTGCGGACCTGCGAGGGGCAAACCTCACCAACGCCGCACTCTTCCGAGCTCGCCTCGACCGCGCCGATTGGGCCGGGTCCATGCGGACCGGAGTCCGGTACTGCCAAACGTTGCTCCCGGACTCCACGGTCTCGGACTGCAAGGAGTTGGACGTTTCAGGTCACCTCGGTCCGCTGGATCCACCCACGATTGTCACCTTCGCGCCGCACGAGCCGCTGAAGTGTTTCGACGATGGCGTGGGTCAGGGCGTCGAAGTCGACTGGTCGGTGCGACACGCCGACGCGGTCACGTTCCTCGTCGACGGCCTGCGGGCGAGCTCGGCGACGGGCAGCGGTGGGGTCAAGCGACTCCCGATGCCGTGCGATGGGAAGGGCCGGACCGTGACGATTCTGGCGTTCGGGGCTACCCCGCCGCCGGCCCAGTCGGCGTTCTCGGTGGTGCCCCGGAGCTGAACGCAGCGGAACCGAGTGCCTGCAACAGAATGATCGCCGCACGCTTGTCGAGATATTCGTTCCAGTTCCCACACTTCGGTGACTGCACGCACGACGGGCACCCCGCGTCGCACGGGCACGACTCGACCAGCGCGGCCGTGGCGCGGACGTGCTCATGCACATCAGCGAAGGCCAGCTGCGCGATGCCGGCACCGCCGGCGTATCCGTCGTAGATGAAGATCGTCGGCCGTCCGGTGTCGGGGTGCAACGCCGTCGAGACGCCACCGACGTCCCATCGATCGCAGATGGCGAAGAGCGGAAGCATGCCGATCAGCGCGTGTTCCGCGGCATGGACTGCGCTGAGGATCTGCGGTGCTGCGATGCCGAGACGGGTCAAGACCTCCGGCGCGATCGAGTACCAGACGGCCTGGGTGGTGAGTGTGCGCGGGGCTACGTCGAGTGGGACGATCTCGATGGTCTCATTGGTCGACGCCCGAGTTCGTTGATAGGCCACGACCTGGTTCGTGACTTCGACCACCCCCACGGATGCATGCCCCGCACCACACGGCCGATCGTCGCCGGTCGAGACGACCGCGATGTTCGTGTCTTCCCGCGCCTGCGTGTACTCGTCGACGTCGTCCGCGGGCGCGAGGTGCGCTTCTCGCCCGTCTTCGTCGAGTGTTTCCACGCGCCACTGGCGACCTTGATGGAGGTACAGGGCACCGGGATGCGCGACTGAATAAATGCGCGCGCCATCCACGGTTCCGATCACCGGCCGATCGTCTTCCGTGCTGACGAGCGCAAACTCCGAGGAGCCGCCACTGCGAAGTCCGACGGTCGGGGCCGGCGGATGGCGGCCGGCCCAGTACATCTTCCCGGCGCGCGGCTTGAGCACATCTTCCTGCACGAGTTCGCGTACCGCGTTGTCGAGCCCGTCGCCGAACCAGCGCGTGTCGTCGGGCGTGAGGGGGAGCTCGTGGGCCGCGCACGCCACATGGGGCCGGAGCACGAATGGATTCTCGGGGTTGATCACGGCTGCTTCGGGGGCGCGGGTGAACAGTTCGCTCGGATGCGATGCATACCACTGGTCGAGCTGGTCGTCACCGGCAACAAGAACCGCCGCGGCGCGTTGACCCGATCGGCCCGCCCGCCCGGATTGTTGACGGAGTGAGGCGAGCGTTCCGGGGAAGCCATTGAGGATTACCGCATCGAGCCCGCCGACGTCGATGCCCAGCTCCAGAGCATTTGTCGCGGCTACACCGAGCAGCTCACCGCTCGTCAAGCGCTGTTCGAGGGCGCGCCGCTCGTCGGCCAGATATCCGGCCCGGTACGCCGCGATGCGATCGGCCGCGGCCGGGGCTCGACCCGCGGTGAGGCGGCGCGCGTGCGCGGCCACGAGTTCTGCACCGCGACGGCTGTGGGTGAACGCGAGGGTGGGATGACCCGCGGCGACGAATCGGCTCAAGAGGTCCGCGGTCTCCACGTTGGCCGACGCGCGCGTCCCGCTCGCGGCGTCGAGGAGCGGACGTTGCCACAACGCGAAACCGCGTTCGGCCTGGGGAGAACCGTCGTCGTCGATGAGGCGGACCGGTGCACCGAGCATCGTGCTTGCGAGTTCCGCCGGGTTGCCGATGGTCGCGCTCGCGAAGCAAAACGTCGGGTCGGATCCGTAGTGCGCGCATACGCGCCGCAGCCGACGCAACACGTTGGCAACATGACTGCCGAAGATGCCACGGGTCGCGTGCAGCTCGTCGATCACTACGAAACGCAAGCGCATCAGGAACGTCGACCACCGCTGGTGATACGGGAGCATCCCCTGATGAATCATCTCGGGATTCGATAGCAGGACGGTCGCGTTCTTGCGCGCCCACATGCGATCGTCGGGAGGAGTGTCGCCATCGTAGGTGACCGCGCGCAGTCCGGGAACCAGCCAGCTGCGCAGCGACCGGAGTTGGTCGTGGCCGAGTGCTTTCGTGGGGAAGATCAGGAGCGCGGTGTCGGCCGTCGCACGTACTGCGGAGTCCACGATCGGAAGCTGGTAACAGAGTGACTTTCCCGACGCGGTCCCGGTCGCGACCACGATGTTGGTACCCGCGACGAGTTGGTCGATTGCCGCGGCCTGGTGGGTGAACAGCTCGGTGATGCCGCGACTGGCCAGGCGTGCGATTACCTCCGGGTGGAGTTCCGTGTGCAGCGGGGCGGTCCGGGCCGGGCGCGCGGGAAGGTTGGTGCGGTACACCGATCGCTCGAACAGGTCGGGGTCGGCGGCGATGGCATCGAGGGTGTCAACGGCATCCACCGGTGGAGCATCGCACGACCCTGTGACCGCTGACGTCAGTGCGTCTCGAGCACGCCGTCGTCGGCGAAGTCCTTGAAGAGGCCGGCGGCCGCGGGTGTGAGCGCCAGGCGCGTCCCCGTGCCACTGCCTACCGGGATCACCACGTTGCGCACCGCGGCCGGATCGATCGAGAGGCCGAGGCGACCCAGCGCATAGAGGTCCTTCAGGCCAATGCCTTCGAGCTGGGTGTGACGGCCGAGGTCGGCGAGGAGCGTGAGCGTTTTGATCGGCCCGGTGTTCTCGGCGCGGAACTGGGCGAGTGCTTGGAGAATGAGGTAGCCCTGGTTCTCCGACCGGTTGAGATCGCCGGTCGGGAACTGGTGGCGGTTCCGCGCGTACGCGAGTGCTTGATGGCCGTCGAGCTTCTGCGGACCGGGTTGGAAGTCGGCGCCGGAGAAGGCATCTTTCATCGGGATCGGCACGTTGACCGTGAGACCGCCGAGGTCGTCGATCATCCCGGTGAAGCCGTCGAATCCAGTGTCGATCACGTACGGGATTTGTACACCGACCGTCGCACCGATCGTGTCGGCCTGGAGTCTCGGCCCGCCGAACGTGTGGGACGCGTTCACCTTGTCGATGCCGTGGCCGGGGATGTTCATCCCGGTGTCTCTCGGAATGTCGAGGATGGTGGCCTGGTGCAGTGCGGGATTGACGCCGATGAGGTGGATCGCGTCGCCACGCGTCACCTGCTCGTTGCCGCGGCCGTCGTTGCCGATGATAAGGATGAACACCGGGCTGGTGGGGCTGGGCGTGTAATCCGCATTAGCGGTCTTCGTGAGCGTGAACCAGCGCGCCGCCGACGCGCCGGGAACCTGGACGCCCGCGAGCCACAACGAGATCAGGGTTGCGAACGTGAGCATGACCACGAGTGGTAGCCCGACGAGCACGGTGCGGACGGGGTGGCGGCGACTCATGGTTTGGTGCTCCCGCTCGGGGTAGAAGTGGCCGGCCCGAGCCCGGCGCCGTCACGCTCGACCGCGAGCTTGAACCCGAGGATCTTCCACGTGCCGCCGTCCCGAACGAACATCAACTCGCCGGTGCGATGGATGGTGATCGGTCCGAGCTTCGCTTGCGTCGAGACGGTGAGATCCAGCGTGGCGCCGATGAGGTCCACCGCGCCCGCCTTGTCGGCCAGGCCGGCGAGGCTGACCGGAACGAGTTTGGTCATCACTGCCTTGGTCGCCGGCCCGACGCCGATGTCGGTCAGGGCGTCGTGTTCGGCCAGGTACGCGTTCCTCCGCACCTGGCGGCGCAGCCGTCGGACCACCCAGAACGAGATTCCGAACAGCACCACGTACAACAGGCCCAG
>JANYLF010000032.1 GCA_025357995.1 Acidimicrobiia bacterium
CGATGGCACCTGCCCGCATCCGCTCCACGACGACCGCAACCTCCAACAGGTCACCCCGGTACTTCGGGAAGATCTTGCCCGTGCTCGGTTCGCCCACCTGATGGCCGGCGCGGTTCCCGACGACCGCACCATCGTGGTCGAACGCTTCCCCGACGAACTCGGCGACTGGCGAGTGTGCATCCTGAGCCCGTTCGGAGCACGCGTCCACGCACCGTGGGGCATGGCGCTGCGCACGCTCCTCACCGACCGCCTCGGCATGGACGTGCAGGTCCTCTGGAGTGACGACGGCATCGTCCTGCGCCTCCCCGACGCCGTCGAGCACTTCCCCATCGAGGACCTCGCGCTCGACCCGGACGCGATCGAAGACCTGGTCATCAATGCGCTTCCAGGGTCGTCGCTGTTCGGCGCACGCTTTCGCGAGGCCGCAGCTCGGGCGCTGTTACTGCCCAAACGACGGCCGGGTGAGCGCACGCCCCTGTGGCAGCAACGCCAGCGCGCCGCCGGGCTCTTGGAGGTCGCCGCCAGCCATCCGAGCTTCCCGATCATTCTCGAGACCACCCGGGAATGCCTCCAGGACGTGTTCGACCTCCCCGCACTGGTCGAGGTGCTGCGCGACCTGCGGGCCCGCCGTATTCGTATGGTCACCGTCGACACCACTCGGGCGTCGCCATTCGCGCAGTCGCTCCTCTACTCGTGGATCGCCACGTTCATGTACGAGGGCGACGCGCCGCTCGCGGAACGCCGCGCCGCCGCGCTCTCACTCGACCGCAACCTCTTGCGCGAACTCCTCGGCACCGACGAGCTGCGCGAGTTGCTCGACGGCGAGGCACTCGGCGAGCTGGAGCTCGAGCTGCAACGACTGAGTGCACCGATGCGCGAGCGCATCCGTACCGTCGACGACGTCCACGACCTGCTGCGCGACCTCGGCGACCTGTCCGAGCTCGAACTCGCGAGCCGGACCGATCACGATCTCGCGCCGATGCTCGGCGAGCTACGTGCAGTGCGACGGGTGGTCGACATCAGGCTCGCTGGGGACCCGCGGGTCATCGCGGCCGAAGACGCGGCGCGCTACCGCGACGCGTTCGGCTGTGCGCTCCCCCCGGGTCTCCCAGGCGCGTTCACCGAGCCCGTCCCGGAGCCGCTCACGGACCTCGTGGCGCGTTTCGCTCGCACCAATGGCCCGTTCACGACGGCCGAGGCCGCTCTGCGATTCGGGGTGGCCCCGGATCGACTGGCCACTGCGCTGGGCACGCTCGAGGCCGCCGACCGGATCGTGCGCGGCGAGTTCCGACCCGACGGTCACGAGCGAGAGTGGTGCGACACCACGGTGTTGCGCCGGCTGCGGCGGCGCAGCCTGGCCAAGTTGCGCCATGAGGTCGAGCCGGTCGAACCCGAGGTGCTGGCTCGGTTCCTCCCCGCGTGGCACGGGATGGACGCGCCCCGCCACGGCGTGGACGCGCTACTCGACGCGCTCGGGTTGATCCAGGGGGTGCCGGTTCCGGCCTCGACGTTGGAGCTCGACGTGCTGCCCGCGCGCGTCGGCGGCTACCGACCGGACCTCCTCGACGAGCTGCTGAGCAGCGGTGAGATCGTGTGGGCCGGTGCGGGCGCCATCGGACCACGCGACGGCCGGATCGTCCTGGCATTCCGCGATCGCGCGCACTTGCTGTTTCCCGCCGCGTTGGAGCGCCCCACGGGCGAGATCCACCACGGCATCGTCGACCACCTCGAGCGCGCCGGGGCCTCGTTCTGGCCCGAGCTACTCGGAGCCGCGAGTAACGCACCAGAGGCCGAGGTGCTCGCCGCGCTGTGGGACCTCGTCTGGGCGGGCTCCGTGACGAACGACAGTTTGGCGCCGCTCCGCGCGCAACTCGGCCGCGGCAAACGTCGAGCGAAGACCGGCGCTCGGCCACGCCCCGGCAGTCTCCGACGCATCGGTCCACCCGCGGGTGCGGGCCGGTGGTCGCTGCTCCGCGCCGGGTCCGCCGAGCCGATGTTCACCCCTACCGAACGCGCCCACGCACTCGCGACCCAGCTCCTCGACCGCCACGGTGTAGTGACGCGGGAAGCCGTGCGCGCGGAGGGCATCTTCGGGGGCTACGCGGCCGTCTATCCCGTGTTGCGCGCGCTCGAAGAGACCGGACGAGTCCGGCGTGGCTACTTCGTCGCCGGCCTGGGGGCCGCGCAGTTCGCACTGCCCGGCGCAGTCGATCGGCTCCGGGCATTTCGCTCCGACACCCCCGGCGCAGAGCCGCGCGTGCTCGCGGCCACCGATCCGGCTCAGCCATACGGCGCCGCACTGGCCTGGCCCGACAACCCGGGTCGACCCAGCCGCGCTGCGGGCGCGTACGTGGTGATCGGCGACGGTCAACTGCTCGCCTACCTGGAGCGGGGCGCCAAGACACTCACGACCTTCAGCGACACCGACGCGTGGGCGACCGCGTTGGTCCACCTGGTGAAGGATGGCCGCCTCCGCAAGATCGAACTCACCCACGTCGACGGTCAACCGGTGCGCGAGCACTCCAGTGCCGAAGCGCTCCGAGCTGCCGGTGCGCACGACACGCCGCGCGGATTGGTGATCAGAGACTGACCGTTTACAGCGTGGCGAGGGCGGCGGCGCAGGCGAGAATGCGGTGACCGAGGTCGGTGTCGCCGTCGATACGCGCGGCACACTCGTCGATCGTGATGCGATCCGCGACGCGACGGCAGTAGTCGACCACGTTCATCGTGACGGTCACGTCCACACCTGCGTGTTCGCGACCGTCGAGCGATACATCCCATGAACCGCCGCCGGCACCGGTGAGCACCATCCGGACGGATGCCGCCGGCGCGGTTTCACCATTCGATGTGACGCAAAAGGGAAGTATCCCGACTGCGACATCCGACATCACCGCGAGCTCGGGTTCCGTCGGGGCCTCGCGATCCCGGCCGAGCGCGACGCGAATGTCGTCGTCATGGGTCCACAGCTCGAACGCGCGAGTGGCAAGGATC
This sequence comes from Acidimicrobiia bacterium, assembly GCA_025357995.1. Lineage (GTDB taxonomy): Bacteria > Actinomycetota > Acidimicrobiia > IMCC26256 > JAENVU01 > JAENVU01. The sequence goes on from JANYLF010000032.1 coordinate 2,992, forward strand.
GTGCGCCGTCCCACGGCGAGTCCGCTCCAGGGCAAGCTGGCCCGCTCGCTGCCGGACGAGGACCACTCGTCGAGCGCGACCGTGGCCGCGCACCAGGTGGTGCGCCCGGCCCCGAGCGGATCCGCGCTGAACTCACGGAGATAGTCGTCCGTGCGGGCCTCGACATCCGTTTCCGCGGTGACGGCCTGCGGGAAACCGATCGTTTCGGCGACCGCCGATTCCATCGCCGCGAGGTGCACCACGAGATCGCCCACACTCAATCCGTTGGTGGTCGACGCGTCGAGCGCCGATTCCGGAATCGAGTCGAGCAATGCCTCGTGCCGGGCGACGGCTTGGCGATAGACGCGCAGCTCCGGAGAGAGCGCTTTCGCACGTGCGAACAACTGCGAACGGAGATCACGCGGCGGCGCGAGCGCCTCGGTCGCCGCGATCCATGCCGCGGCCTCGCGAAGTCGCTCGACTTCACGCGCCGAGTCGGGATCGCGCTCGAGCAACGCTTCGACCGCGGCAACCTCCTGGTCGTCGAGCGCGTCGAGCGCGTAGGCGCCCAAGAGCTCGCGATCGTCGGGGGTCACGCCCACTGTCCTACTCCTTCTTGTTCCAACACCGATGCGATACGGGCGAGCCCGAGTCGCATCCTGGACTTCGCCGTACCTTCGGGGATGTTCAAAACAACCGCAACCTCGCGGTATGTCTTCCCACCGAAGTACGCGAGATGAATCGCGTCCCGCTGTTCGGTCGGCAGCGTTTCGAGCGCGGCCCGCACCCGCTCCGCGGTGACAATCGCCACCGCCATTTCTTCGACGTCCGGCGTGGTCGGCGCTTCGTTGCCCACCCGCTCGGTCCGGCGACGACGGGCTTCCTCGCGGCGCACGTAATCCACCGAGCGGCGATGCGCGAGCGTCCCGAGCCAGGTGCGCAACCCGCCCCGATCCGGATCGAAGGCGTCTGCACGCTCCCAGAGGTAGAGGAACACATCCTGGGTGATGTCCTCGGCGGCGCGTCGATCGCCGATCACTCGCTGCGACAAGCCGTACACGAACGACGAGAACTGGTCGTAACACTCGCCCAACGCGTCCTGGTCGCCACTGATCAGGCGCCGGTGAACGTCGTGTTCCCACTCCGTCGCGGCCGTCATATCTGCTTACTCTTCCACAGCTTCACGGAGGTTGTTCGCCGTGCCCCAGCCTCCGGATCACCCAAACTCCAAGATTTCTCGTGATCCCGAGTTCAGCGCCAACGAACCTATCTTTCGTACACAAGACCGACCGCGGGAGCGTCCTTGAACATCCAGTATGACCTGGTCATCGTGGGTATGGGGTCCGGGGGAATAGTCGCGGCCGAGTTCGCGGCGACCCTCGGGCTGACGGTCGCGGTGGTGGAGCGTGCCCGCGTGGGCGGTGATTGTCTCTGGACAGGTTGCGTCCCGTCGAAGGCCCTGCTCGCGGCGGCCAAGGTCACCCACCACGTTCGGATCGCTGCCGAGTTCGGCATCACGACGGCAGAGCCCGCCGTCGACCGCGTCGCGGTCTGGGAACGGATCCGGCGCGTCCAGCACGAAATCGCCGCGACCGACGACGATCCCGACCGCTTCCGCGCGATGGGGATCGACGTCATCCTCGGCCACGCACGCATCACGAGCCCGACGAACGTCGAGGTCGAGAACGATCGTCATGAGACGCGCACCCTCGCCACCAGGTTCGTGCTGGTGTCGACGGGTTCTCGTCCCGCCCGTCCGACGATCGCGGGCTTGGAGGACGTCGGCTTCGTCACGTCGGAGAACCTCTTCGAGGCCACCGACCCACCCGCGAGTTTCGTGAATATCGGTGGAGGTCCGATCGCGGTTGAGACCGTGCAGGCCTTCACTCGCCTGGGAATGCCTACCGCGCTCCTGCAGAAGGGCCCGCGCATACTCCCGCGCGACGAACCCGCCCTCGTCGTTCGCCTCATCGAGTCGTTGCGCGCCGAGGGTGTCGATCTGCACTTCGATGTCGAGATCGAGCGTGTTGCACTCGAAGGAACGAAGAAGGTCGTCTATGGGACCGAGGCCGGTCGACCCGCGCGGTGGGAGGCCGACGAACTCCTCGTCGCCGTCGGACGCGCACCCAACGTGGAGGGCCTCGGTCTCGAAGCGCTCGGGATCGCCACGAGCGCTCGCGGCATCGCCGTCGACGATCGCGGTCGCACGAACGTGTCCACGATCTACGCGTGCGGCGACGTCGCGGGGCGGTTCCTCTTCACCCACTCCGCCGCGTACGAAGGCGTGCGCGCGGTCCGAGACATGTTCTTCCCCGGCAAGGGCAAGGTCACCGCGATGGTGCCGTGGTGCACGTTCACGGATCCGGAACTCGCGCACGCAGGAATGACCGAGGCCGAGGCGCGGGAACGCCATGGTGACAGCGTGGAGGTGTGGCAGCAGGACCTCGTCCACAACGATCGCGCGCGGGCCGACGGTGCGACCGAAGGCGCGATCCGCATCGTGACCGCGAAGCGCAAGATCGTCGGCGCGCATATTCTCGCGCCCGCCGCGGGCGAGATGATCCATGAGTTCGCACTCGCGATCACCCAAGGCATGAAGGTCGACGCGCTCGCGGGGTTTCTGCACGTGTACCCAACGTTCGGCACCGGCGTCGGTCAACTCGCGGGTGAATCTGCCTTCGAGCGCGCCGACAAACTCCGCTGGCTGGTGCGGAAATGAGAATCGGTAGCGTGCTCGGATGACGGTCGAGCGCTTGAGCAACGAACGGTGGGGATTCGCGAGCAACTGCTTCGTCTGCGAATCGAAGAACGCGGCGGGTCTCGCCATCCCGTTCTTCCACGACACCGACGCGTCGACCGTGTTCGCGGAGTTCACGCTCGACGATCGGTTCTCCGGCGCGCCGGCGTACTTGCACGGGGGTGTAACGCTCGCGATCCTCGACGAAGCAATGGCCTGGGCCGCCATCGCGGTCGCGGGCCAGTGGGCGCTCACGCACACGACCTCGACCACCTTCGACAAGCCCGTACGCGTCGGCCAGCCGTATCGCGTCGAGGCCACGATCCTCGAGATCGCCGACGAGCGCATCTACGCGTCGGCGTCGGTCTTCGATACCCGCGGCACGGTCCGCGCCCGATCGACCGCGACGTTTGTCGCGCTTGGCGCGGCGCAGGCTATCGACGCCATCGGCGCGACCCCGACGGGAACCGACACCGAGTTCTTCCGGACCTGATTCGGCGCGAACCGCGCGCTACTTCGTAGCGCTCGCGACGATCGCCAGACCGAGCAGGATCGTGAAGAGCCCGCCCATCACAATGCCAAACCACGCGCGGCCTGTGCCCATCAACTCCGGCTTCCGCTTGATCTCGCGCAGTCCGAGCACACCCGCGAGCAGGGCAAACGGAGCGAAGACGAAGAGCACCGAGAACAGGCCGAGGTAGCCGGCGACGATCGCCCAACCCGAGCGCCCGATCGGTAGCACCATCCGCAGTGGGTCGGTTTTGGCGGTCGTCGCGACCGACGCGTACGGCGACGCGGAGTCCGTGTACCCGGTCCACGCCGCGCCATCCCAGTACCGACGCGGCGACGTGCCCCATGGGTCCGGATACCAACCCGGCGGAGGGCTCTGCGAAGCCGCGAGCCGAGCGTCGTTCGAGGCTGGGGGGGCGGTCATCCGCGCCGGTCCGTGAAGAAGCACGCGCCGACGGTCCCGGGCCCGGTATGCGCGCCGACCGACGGTCCGATCTCGTAGTGCACGAGTTCCGCGACCTCAGGTCGCGCTCGGAGCGCGTCGGCAAAGGCCGTGGCAAGATCCGCCGTCAGCGCATCGCCGACTCCGACGCGTACCGCGCGACCATCGGCGCCATCGACGACGTACGCGGTCATCGCATGCACCGCACCTTCCGCATCACTCGCGCGACCGATTGCCTGCATCTGCCCTCCACTCAATGCGAATACCGGTGTTCCATCGGCATCGCCGGCCGCGCCCTTGACTCCGGGCACCAAGCGACCGCCGCGGCGGGCCAGATCTAGCGCGCCGACCACGAACACGTTGTCGACGCTCGCGGCCGTGGCGCGCGCCGCGCCGGCGGCGGCGTCGCGGTTCGCACCATTTGCGAGCGCCTCTCCCGCCGCCCATACGCAACATGAGATCGCGAAGGACGCCGTGCCGGTGTCGATCACCTCGACAGGAACCGGGCTCGCATTCGCAGCAAGCTGAACCGCGCTGCACGTTGCGGAAGTGTTGGACCCGATGTGGATCGACAGAATCTCGGTCGCGCCCGCGTCAATCGCAGCTTGGTACACGGCCAGCACTTCGCCCGGCGACGGCGCGGCCGTGCTCACCGCCGCGCCCGCCGCAAGCCGCGCGTAGAATTCCTCGGTCGTGAGGTCCACGCCCTCGCGGAACTGCTCGCCGTCGAGCACGATGGTGAGCGGGACCACCCACACCCCGAAACGCTCGCGCAACGCCTTCGGCATCTGTGAGTTGCTGTCCGTCACGAGCGCGACCGTCACGCTTCCTCCACCGCCCGGCGCGCCAACTCACGGTTGCCGGACCAGAACGCCCACAGGATCATCGCGGAACCGACGACCGCGAACGCGATGAGGCCGGGGCCGGGTGCAGGTCCCCAGAGGTTCGGCCAATCGAAGATCGTCCACAGCGTGGCCGCCCCGATCCAGATCGCACACCCCACTTGCGTTCCGATCGTCGCGCGCTGTGATTTCACCGCGGTGAGATACGCGACCACGACATCAAGGGGTACGTAGACCGGGAAGACCGCCAGACACGCGCCCACTGACGTGGCCACGCCCTTGCCGCCGCGAAAGCGCGTCCACACCGGGAAGATATGACCGGCGATCGACGCGGTGGCCGCGAGGTACGTACCGTCGACGCCGCCGATCTCGCGACCCAGCAACCCGGCGGCGATGCCCTTCGCCACATCCAAGACCAGGACGACCACGCCCCAGCCCGTGCCAATCGACCTCATCGCGTTCAACGTTCCGGGATTGCCAGTGCCTACCTCACGAATGTCGACCTTGCCTCGCGTCGCGACCCGGGCGATGAGGTCCGCCGACGGGAACGTCCCGAGCAGATATCCGATCACGATGGCCCCGACGATCACAGCGCGCAGTCTCGCATCCGACGCCGACGGCGATCGGGACTACGTCGGGGTGTGACAGACCGCCTCGACGTTGTTGCCGTCGGGATCTCGCACGAAGCCGCCGTAGTAGTGCTCGTGGTACTCGGGCCACACCCGCGGTGCGTGGAGCACCTCGAGGCCGAGGCCGGTCGCGATGCTCACGAACTCGTCGACCGCCACCCGACTCGGAGACGTGAACGCGATGTGGACCTCGCGGTTCGACCCCCCAGTAGTCAACGGTCCGATCCAGAAACACGGGAAGTCAGTGCCGTACCCGATGACCGCACCGAAGTCGAGGATGCGCTTCCCGCCGACGGGCGCCAACACCGCGTCGTAGAACGCCGAGCTGCGCGCGAAGTCCTCACATTGGATCGACAGGTGATCAAGCATGCGCATCGTCGGACCTTTCCCGCCTTGCTCGAAGGGTTCAGCCGCCCGAAACCTCTTGGGGCTTGGCCTTGCCGGCCGAGATCCACGGCATCATCTTGCGCAACTCGGCGCCGACGGCCTCAATGGGATGCGCGCGTCCGGCCTCCTGCAACTTCTTGAAGTTGGGCCGGCCGGCCTCGTTCTCGGCAATCCACTCCTGCGCGAACTCGCCACTCTGGATCTCGCCGAGGATCTTCTTCATCTCGGTTTTGGTCGACGACGTGATGATGCGCGGCCCGCGCGTCATGTCGCCGTACTCGGCAGTGTCCGAGATGGAGTACCGCATGTTGGCGATGCCACCCTCGTAGATGAGGTCCACGATGAGCTTCACCTCGTGCAGTGTCTCGAAGTAGGCCGACTCGGGTTGATAGCCCGCCTCGACAAGCGTCTCGAACGAGTTCTGGATCAGCTCCACGAGCCCGCCACACAACACGACCTGCTCGCCGAAGAGATCGGTCTCGGTCTCCTCTTGGAACGTGGTGTCGAGCACACCACCTCGCGTCGCACCGATGCCCTTCGCGTACGCGAGTGCAACCGCACGCGCGCTACCCGATGCGTCCTGCGCGACCGCGACGAGCGCAGGCACGCCGCCTCCCTCGGTGTAGGTGCGTCGCACGAGGTGGCCCGGGCCCTTTGGCGCGATCATCCACACGTCGACGCCTTCGGGCGGTTGGATCTGATCGAAGTGGATGTTGAAACCGTGCGCGAACGCGAGCGAGTTGCCGGGTTCGAGGTTCGGCTCGATGTCGGCCTGGTAGATGCGCTTCTGCTCGGTGTCCGGCAGCAGAATCATGATCACATCCGCGGCCTGTACGGCCTCGGCGATGGTGAGAACCTTGAGCCCCGCCTCTTCCGCTTTCGGCGCGCTCGACGAACCCTCGCGCAGCCCGACGATCACATCGACGCCCGACTCCTTGAGATTCAGCGCATGGGCGTGACCCTGTGAGCCGTAGCCCAGGACCGCGACGGTCTTACCGTCGAGCAGGCCGAGGTCCGCACCGTCGTCATAGGTAATCGTTGCTGCCATGGGTTCCGTTCCTCTCGAAGTACCCAGCCGAACTTGCGTCAATATCCCACCGTAGAGGTGGGTTCTTGACGCAAGTTCGCGGGAGGGCGAAGGGTAGCTAGGCGGTCTTGTTGCGGACGACCCGAAGCTTGCTCGACTGGCGAGACAGCTTGGGAAGGGCGATGCGGCCGGTCCGCTGGAGTTCGACGATGCCGAACGGCTTGAGGAGGTCGGTCATGGCATCCAACTTGTCGGGCTGACCGGCGACCATCAACGTGACGGCCTCGAAGCCGACGTCGAGGATCTTGGCTTCGAAAATCGACGCCAACTCTGTCACCTGTGATCGCGTATCGGTACCGCCCTTGATCGTGACCAACATGAGCTCGCGCTCGACCGCGTCGGAGTCCGCCAGCTCGCTGATCTTGATCACTGGGATGAGCTTGTTGAGCTGCTTGGTGATCTGCTCGACGAGCTCCGCATCACCGTCGACGACGATGGTCATGCGCGAATAGCGATCGTCCTCGGTCGGCGAGACCGCGAGCGAATAGATGTTGTAACCCCGCCGCGAGAACAGGCTCGACACGCGCGTGAGTACACCGAACTTGTTCTCCACGAGCACGCTCAGGATGTGATGGTTGATCGTCATCTCAACGTCCTCCGCGCTTGTCGGCCTCGGGGCCGAGGATCACGTCGCTGTTGCTCGCACCCGCGGGCACCATCGGATACACCTTCTCGCGATAGTCGGTCCGGAAGTCGATCACCACCGGGCGGTCGTCGATCGCATTCGCCTTCTCGATCGTGGGCACGACATCTTCGGGCGTGTCCACGCGGAAACCCGCGCAGCCCATCGCCTCGGCCCACATCACGTAGTCCGGCAGGTCCGGTGAGAGGTACACCTCGCTGTAGCGCTCCTCGTAGAAGAGTTCTTGCCACTGGCGAACCATGCCGAGATACGCGTTGTTCAGGATCGCGATCTTCACCGGGATCTTCTCCGCGGCGGCGGTGACCATCTCCTGCGCGGTCATCTGGAAACACCCGTCGCCGTCGACGGCCCACACCATCTTCTCCGGACAACCCACCTTGGCGCCGATCGCCGCCGGCACCGCGAAGCCCATTGTGCCGAGGCCACCGGAGTTGATCCACGAATACGGGTGCTCGAAGCTCCAGTGCTGGCTCGCCCACATCTGGTGCTGGCCCACACCCGACGCGAGAATCGTGTCGTCCGGCGTGTTCGCGCGCAGCTGTTCGATCACGTATTGCGGCTTGAGCGGCCCGCCTTCGGGCTGGTCGTACACGAGCGGGTGCTCGACCTGCCAGCCCTTCACCGTCGCGCGCCAGTCCGAGATGTCGGGCCATTCGCGTTTCGCTTGATCGGCCCTCACTGCGACCGTGATGCGTTCGATCACGTTGCGACAATCGCCGACGATCGGCACGTCCGGACGCCGCACCTTGCCGAGCTCGGCCGGGTCCACATCCACATGGATGATCTTCGCGTCCGGCGCGAATGCGTCCACGCGACCGGTGACGCGGTCGTCGAAGCGCGCACCCAATGCGATGAGCAGGTCGGCCTTCTGCATCGCGGTAATCGCGGTGTAGTTGCCGTGCATGCCCGGCATCCCGAGCGCGAGCTCATGACTGTCGGGGAATGCGCCGCGCGCCATCAACGTCGTCACCACGGGGATGCCCGTTGCCTCCGCGAGCTCGCGCAATGCTTCCGCCGCGCGCGCCTTGAGGATGCCGCCGCCCGCGTAGATCACCGGACGGTGCGACTCTCCGATGAGCTTCGCGGCGTCCTTGATCTGCTTCGGATGGCCCTTGAGGTTCGGCTTGTACCCGGGCAGATCGACACCCTCGGGCCACTCCCACTCCATCATCTGGTTGGCGATGTCCTTGGGAATGTCGATGAGCACCGGACCGGGGCGGCCCGTCGTCGCCACATGGAATGCCTCACGCACGATGCGGGGGATGTCTTGCGCGTCGGTGATCAACCAGTTGTGTTTGGTGATCGGCATGGTGATGCCGACGGTGTCGCACTCCTGGAACGCGTCGGTGCCAATCACCGCGTAGGGCACCTGGCCGGTAATCACGACGAGCGGGACCGAGTCCATGTACGCGTCGGCAATTGGCGTGACGATGTTGGTAGCCGCGGGGCCACTCGTGACCATCGCGACGCCCGGACGGCCGGTGGCGTGGGCGTAGCCCTCGGCCATGTGGCCGGCGCCCTGTTCGTGGCGCACGAGGATGTGGCGGATCGAGGAGTCGAGGAGGGGGTCGTAGACCGGGAGGATGGCGCCACCGGGCAGCCCGAATATGGTGTCCACGCCCTCCTGTTCGAGGCTCCTGATGAGTGCCTGCGCTCCTGTGAGTTGCACAATGTTCCTTTGTTCTTAGATAAGCAAAAAGGCCTCCCTTATTTGGGAGGCCTCCGGAGTACGTGTGAGCGTAACTACCGGCGCCGCGCGCCTACTACCACCACG
>JANYLF010000046.1 GCA_025357995.1 Acidimicrobiia bacterium
ACCAAGGGCGTCATCTCGGGCACGTGCTGTGCCACGAGCGGCGTCAACACCGCCGCGCGGGCGATCCGCATCTGCGACGTCAACACACTCACACCCAACACCAGCGATCCCCGCGCCTGCTGAGGCGGGGACCGTCCAGAAAGGTTGCACCGTGAACACTCGAAAGATCATGGGACTCATCGCTGCGGTGGTCCTCGCACTGGTCGGCACGCTGGCGATCGTCGCGTACGTGGACGGCGCCGACAACCGTGCCCAAGCCGGTGAGCGCCTGGTCAAAGTACTCGTGGTCAAGGAGTCGGTACCCGCCGGCACACCGGCCAAGGAGCTCGGCACTCGGGTACATCTCGAGAGCATCAACGCCAAGGTCATGGCGGACGGTGCGGTGACGAGCGTCAAAGACCTCGGGTCGAAAGTCGCGGGGACTTCCTTGGTGGCCGGTGAGCAGGTCCTGTCGTCACGATTCGTCGACAAGAGCAACTTCTCGGCAACCGGCGCCGACGTGCAGGTGCCGGCCGGACTCCTCCGGACGACGGTCGCGCTCGACCCGCAGCGTGTGGTCGGCGGTGTGTTGACGCCGGGTGCACGGGTCGCGGTCATTGCATCCTTCGAGCCGTTCGACATGAACAACCCGGCACCTGAAGTGGTCGACGGGATGCCCATCCAGACCAACGGCAAGACCCCGAACACCACGCACATCATCCTGCACAAGGTGCTCGTCACCAACGTGCAGCTGACCGGCAATGTCAACAGCACCGACAACACGAGTGGCGCCAAGACTGCCGACACCAACAAGCCGGGCGCAGCGCCTACGAGCCAACTGCTGGTCACCCTTGCGCTCGACGGTCCCTCGACGGAGCGCCTGGTGTTCAGCCAGGAGTACGGCAAGGTGTGGCTCTCGATCGAGCCGTCGGACGCAGTCGAGTCCGGTATCGGAGTCGAGACCAGGGGAACGGTCAACCGATGAGTCGGCTCCTCCTGGCGACAACTGAAGCGGGCTGGGAGGCCCGAGTCCGTGAGTCCTTCGACGACACGCTCAACGGTGAGCTGGAGACCTGGGACGACGCCACCCTGGCCGAAGGTGACACCACGGCGATGCTCGCGGCGATCACCGACCACGGCGCCCGCGTCGTGGCCCTCGGTCCGGGTCTCGGTGCGGGTCCCTCGCTCGAACTCGCGGCGGTCCTCGACCGCGAGCGACCGGACCTCTGCGTTCTGCTCGTGGCCGAACCCACGCCGGATCTGTACCGGAAGGCACTGCGAGTCGGTGTGCGCGACATCCTCGATCCCGATTCCGACCTCGAAGACGTGCGGGCAGCATTCGACGCCGCGATCGAGACGGCCGATCGCCGCGAGGTACACGGCACCAACGAGACCGAGACGGAGACTCGCCGCACGATCGCGGTGGTGTCGCCGAAGGGCGGCGCCGGCAAGACCGCGATCGCCTCGAACCTCGCAGTCGGACTGGCGGGAGTTGCACGGAACGAAGTGGTCATCGTCGACCTCGACGTGCAGTTCGGTGACGTCGGGAACGCTCTGCGCTTGGCGCCGGAATGCACCATCATGGACGCGGTCCACGTTGGAGCAGCCCTCGACGCCACCACCCTCAAGGCGTTCCTGACCGCGCACCCGAGTGGCGCGTATGCCCTCTGCGCCCCCAACACGCCGGCTGAAGCCGACATGGTGACCACCGAGGACGTGGTTCGGGTCCTGGGACTCCTGGCCACGGAGTTTCGGTTCGTCATCGTCGACACGGGTGCTGGCCTCGATGAACACACGTTGTCGGCACTCGAGCACGCGACGGACCTCGTGCTCGTCTGTGGCACCGACGTGGCCAGCGCCCGGGCGGCGCGCAAGGAGGTCGACGCGTTCGATCTCCTCGGCATCACCACGCAACGCCGCCACCTCGTCTTGAACCGGGCCGACGCCCGGGTCGGAATCACCGGCGACGACATCGAAGGCACAATCGGGCTCGAGGTGAGTGTCTCGATCCCGAGCTCGCGAACAGTGCCGCTCTCGATGAACCAGGGCATCCCGGTGCTCGAAGGCGCCCAGAAGTCACCGGTCAGCCGGTCCCTCGGCGAGCTCGTCAACCGTTTGGCTGGCGACACAACTCCTCATACCGACACGCCTATGGGCAGTCGCCTGCGGCGGCGGAAGGAATCCCGATGAAGCTCTCAGACCGTTTGAAGGCCGCACTGCCCGAAGAGACCGAATCCGCGATCCCGCACTCGCGTCACGAGGTCGAGCACCACGCCGCCGCACCGGTGACGCTCGACCCGTTCGCAGGGCTCAAGCGGCGCGCCCAGGACGCGCTCTTTGCCCGCATGGGTCAGCGGCTTTATGACTCGTCGCTCTCGGAGCAACAGCTCGACGCACTCGTGGTCCAGGAAATCGAGCGTGTCATCGAAGCCGAACAGATCCCACTCTCGGCCGCCGAGCGCTCACGGGTTGTCTCCGAAGTTACCGACGACGTGCTTGGCCTTGGCGCTATCGAACGCTACCTCGCCGACCCGTCCGTCACCGAAGTGATGGTGAACGCCTGCGACGGCATTTACGTGGAACGAGGCGGACGTCTCACGCTCACGGATTCTCGGTACCTCTCCGAGGACCACCTGCGCCAGGTCATCGAACGGATCGTTTCGAAAGTCGGCCGTCGGATCG
>JANYLF010000098.1 GCA_025357995.1 Acidimicrobiia bacterium
TAACGCTCGGTCGAGCGCGTTCACTGGGCCGTTGCCCTCCTCCGTGGCAATCAACCGGTCGTCGCCGACAAAGACCTTGATCGTGGCTTCGGTGAGCACACCGTCGGGCGCCTCCCCCGCGGTCGTCGTGGGACTCGCGTCGTCGGTGATCACGCGGAACGACTCCACCCGGAACCAGTCGTGATCCCAACCGGAAGCCCGACGCATCAAGAGTTCCAGCGACGCGTCGGCCACCTCGAAGTGATATCCCTCGTGCTCGAGGTGCTTGAGCGTGTCGACGACCTGATTGATCGTGGGACCGTCGAGTTCGAGCCCTAGCTCTTTCGCCTTGAGCTGGATCGTCGAGCGCCCCGCGAGCTCGGACATCACGAACCGCGTGCCGTTGCCCACCGTGTCCGGCGGGATGTGTTCGTAGGCATCCGGCCGCTTCACGATCGCACTCACGTGCAAGCCGGCTTTGTGGGCAAACGCAGAGCTCCCCACGTACGCGGCCTGCGGATTGAGCGACATGTTCACCAGCTCGGCGACGTGGTGCGCGACGGGCGTGAGCCGTTCCATACGATCGGGCGGCAGGGTTTCGATCCCCATCTTCAACGTCAGGTTCGGGATGATCGTGGTGAGATTGCAGTTCCCGGTGCGTTCGCCGTAGCCGTTGATCGTGCCCTGAACCTGCGTCGCGCCACCGAGCACCCCGGCAAGCGCGTTGGCGACGCCACAGCCGGTGTCGTCGTGCAGATGCACCCCGACCTTGACGTCCGCGCCCACGTAGCCGACGACGGCACGCACGGTGGCTTCCACCTCGTGCGGGAGGCTGCCGCCGTTGGTGTCGCAGAGCACGAGACAATCGACGCCCGCTTGCACCGCACCTTCGAGCACGCGAAGGCTGAACTCGGGATTGCGCCGATAGCCGTCGAAGAAGTGCTCCGCATCGAACAACACCTCGCGGCCCAGATCCTTCAGGTACGCGATCGAATCGGACACCATGGCGGCGCCCTCGTCGAGCGTGGTGTCGAGTGCCTCGAGCACGTGGTAGTCCCAGCACTTGCCCACGATGCACACGGTGCCGGTGTTGGCCCTGACGAGGTGGGCCAATGTGTCGTCGGAGTCGACCTTGCCCTTCACCCGCCGCGTCATGCCGAACGCGACGAGCGTGCTCCGCTCCAGGTGCAACTCACCCTGCGCGCGTTGGAACAGCTCGTCGTCCTTGGGGTTCGCGCCGGGCCAGCCGGCCTCGATGTAGTCGACGCCGAGCCAATCGAGCTGTTCGGCGATGCGCAGCTTGTCGTCGACGGTGAGTGAGATTCCTTCGAGCTGTGAACCGTCGCGCAGGGTGGTGTCGTAGATCTCGACGCGGGCCGGGAGGCCGAGCTCACTCGTCGACACGTTCACACCAGCTCTTGTATTGATCGACCTGGCCCCGAACCGCCCGGGCGTACTCGGCCGCAATCACCTGCGTCCGCGGGCCGGGACACGGGATCTCCCGATCGTCGACCGAGTTCACCGCGCTCACTTCGGCCGCGGTGCCACACACGAACATCTCCTCGGCGATGTACAAATCACTCCGGGTCAGGTGATCGAGGCGCACGTCGTACCCGTGATCGCGGGCGATCGTCATGACCGAGTCCTGAGTGATGCCTTCGAGCGCACCGGCCGAGAGCGGCGGCGTGATCAACACGCCGTTGCGGACGGCGAAGATGTTCTCGCCCGTGCACTCGCTCACGTATCCATCGGTATTGAGCATGATCGCTTCGTCGTAGCCGGCCTTGAGCGCCTCCACTTTGGCCAGCGACGAGTTGACGTAGTTGCCCGTGGTCTTCGACGCGGGCGGCATCACGTTGTGATCGTGACGCGCCCATGAGCTGATCTTCATCCGCACGCCCTTGGAGGCGGCGTCGTCGCCGAGATACGCACCCCACGGCCAACACGCCACCGACACGTCGACCGAGCAGGGCAAGGTGTTGAGTCCCATCTCGCCGTAGCCGTAGTACGCGATCGGCCGGACGTAACAGCTCGGCAGACCGGACGCGCGCACGGTGTCCTTACACGCGGTGACCAGATCGTCGACGGAGTAAGGAATCTCCATCATCAGGATCTTTGCCGAGTTGAACAGACGCTCGATGTGGTCGGTCAACCGAAAGATCGCCGGACCGCGGTCGGTCTCGTAAGCGCGGATCCCCTCGAACACGCCCGTTCCGTAGTGGAGCGAGTGGGTCAGGATGTGAATCTTCGCGTCGTCCCAGTCGACGAGCGTGCCGTTCATCCAGATCTGCTTCGTTGCCTCGATCGGCATCGTTCACACCCTTTCCGCGATACGGGAACCGATTTCCGATGTGGAGCCGGTGATGTCGTCGGACGCGCCGACGGCCTTGTGGATACGAACCGCGGCATCGACCTCACCGAGGAACTCGAGCATCATCGCCCCACTGATGATCGCCGCACGGGGATCCGCGGTACCGGTGCCCGCAATGTCGGGGGCGGAACCGTGCACCGGTTCGAACAACGACGGACCGGTCCGCGACGGGTTGAGGTTGGCGGACGCGGCCCGACCGATGCCGCCGCCGATCGCGCCACCGAGGTCGGTGAGGATGTCGCCAAAGAGG
>JANYLF010000182.1 GCA_025357995.1 Acidimicrobiia bacterium
GGCAACATCCCGCTCGGCTACTACAACGACCCGGAGCGGAGCGCGCTCGTGTTCTTCGAACATGGCGGGAAGCGCTATTCGATTCCCGGTGACTTCGCGACCGTCGAGGAAGACGGTCAGGTCACGTTGCTCGGCCGGGGCTCCATCATGATCAATACCGGGGGAGAGAAGGTCTTCCCCGAGGAAGTCGAGGGTGTGCTCAAGGCGCATCCGGCGGTGTTCGACTGCTTGGTCGTGGGCGTCACCGACGAGCGGTGGGGCGAGCGCGTGACCGCGGTAGTCCAGGCGCGCCCCGGGACCGCGCCGACGGTCGAGGAACTCGACGCGCACTGCCGCGAACATATTGCTGCGTACAAGGCGCCGAAGCAGGTGTTCCTCGTCGACCTAATCCAGCGTGCTCCGAGTGGCAAACCCGACTATCCGTGGGCCAAGGAATACGCCAAGGCGGCCGCCGCCTCCTGAACCGACGCGTAGGGTCGAGGCGTGGATCTTGAGGCGTACCAGCGAGCGGGGCTCTACGACCCTCAAGATGCGGACGCCGCGAAGCGACGGACACTTCTGGCGTGGCTCGAAGGCCAGGGCACGTCGATCGAGCAGATGCAGCGCTCGGCGAGTTACGGCGCGTTGTCCTCGGCCGCGGGCGACGCGCTGATCCGCCCGGGTGCGCCGATCACGTTGGGCGCGCTGGCCGAGCGCGTGGGCCTCCCTGAAGCGCGCGTGTTGGAGATCTTGCGCGCCGCGGGCGCGTCGCCGGCCTCGGGTGAGGATCAGACCTTCGTGGAGAGCGACGTGGAGACGTTCACGCTCTTCAAGGCCGCGGCGGGCCTGTTCAGCAGCGACGCCGTGTTGGAGATCACGCGCGTGATGGGCAATGCGATGGCGCGCGTCGCGGAGGCGGCGATCACGCTGTTCCAGGTGAACATCGAAGCCCCATTGGCTGAGAGTGAGGCGGGCGAGATCACGTTCGCAGAGGCGAACCTCGCCGGTGTGCGCTCGTTGGACTTGCTGCCGCGTGCGTTGAACGGATTGTTTCGCTTGCACGTGGAGACGGCCATCCGGCGCTCACGGCATGCGTATAACCGCGAGAATCCTTTTGGTTCGCGGCGCCTCGCCGTGGGATTCATCGATCTCGTGGGGTTCACGCCGCTGGCCCAACACCTCGACGACCAGCAGCTCACGAACCTCATCGAAGACTTCGAGCGGCGCGCCAACGACGTTGTCACGCAGTTCGATGGCCGCGTGGTGAAGCACATCGGTGACGAGGTGATGTTCATCGCCGTTGGTGCCGACGCCGCGTGTCATATCGCGCTTGCGGCGGCCGACGCGTTTCGAGGCTCGGGTGTAGAGCCTCATGGCGGGCTGGCGATCGGTCCGCTGCTCACACGCGGCGGCGACTTCTACGGTCCGATCGTGAACCTTGCGTCACGCGTCGGTGACATCGCGATCCCGGGCGAGATCCTCGTGACCGAAGATGTGATGCTCGGCGCGGCAGAGGACCCTGATCTCACGTTCGAAGCCGCGGGCCGTCGGATGCTCAAGGGCTTCGCCGATCCGGTCCCGCTCTGGTCGCTGACCTGATCGCTATCACGCGATGGCGCCGACGGCCTTGAGCGCGGTGATCTCGGGCTCGGTGAAGCCCCAGGCGGCGAGCGCGGTCTCGGTGTCGGCTCCCGGGACAACGGGCGCGCGAACGACTGCTCCCGGAGTCCGCGAGAAGCGGGGCGCCGGCGCGGGTTGCGGGGCACCGTCGACCTCGATGAAGGTCTCGCGCGCGACGTTGTGCGGATGTGCGCGCGCTTCGTTCATGGTGAGGACGGGCGCGAAGCACACGTCGTGACCCGCGAAGAACTCGGTCCACTCGTCTCGTGCGCGCGTGCGGAACAGGTCGGCCATCTGCGTCTTCAGCGGTTCCCAAGAGGACTGGTCCATCTGGTTCGCCGGATCGAGTGGGATGCCGAGTGGCACGAGGAGCGCGCACAGCGCCGCGTAGAACTGCGGCTCGTAGCTCGCGATCGAAATCCACTTGGCGTCCGAGGTCTCGTAGGTGCCGTAGAAGTGGGCGCCACCGTCGAGCAGGTTGGTACCGCGTTCGTCGGACCAGAAGCCCATCGCGCTGAGGCCGACGAACACACTCATGAGCATCGCGGAGCCGTCGACCATAGCGGCGTCGATCACTTGCCCCGCGCCCGACGCTGCCCGCTCGATGATCGCCGCGAGCACGCCGAACGCGAGGAGGAGGCCACCGCCGCCGAAGTCGCCGATGAGGTTGATCGGCGGAACCGGCGGCCCGCCCGCGGTTCCGATGTGGGCGAGGACTCCCGCGAGCGCGATGTAGTTGATGTCGTGGCCGACCTCGTGCGCGAGCGGGCCATTCTGACCCCACCCGGTCATGCGCCCGTAGATCAGGCGCGGGTTCCTGGCTCGGCATTCGTCGGGACCGACGCCGAGACGTTCCGCTACACCGGGTCGGAATCCTTCGATGAGCACGTCGGCCGACTCGCAGAGCCGCAGCACGGTCGTGACGCCGTCGGGATGTTTGAGGTCGACACCCACGCTCTGGCGGTTGCGATCGAGGCTCGCGTACGGCGACGCCGGCATCGTGCCCTCGCCGGACGCAACGGACGTGGCGCGGTCGAGGCGAAGTACCTCCGCGCCGAGGTCGGCGAGCGCCATCCCCGCGAACTGCGTCGGTCCGATGTTCGGCAGCTCGATGACCCTGATCCCATTGAGCGGTCCCATGGGCGGACGTTACTTGTGGGCTACGGAAGTCCGACGACGAGTGGATGACCGTATTGCTGTGCCACCGAGATGATCCCGGAGGCCAAGGCCGACCGAGTCTTCCGGCTGGCGTGCTTGTGTGGACGTCGAGCGAAGCGATCGGAGCGCAAGTCGTGGGAGTTCCTGAACAACCCGTCGTCCCGGAGAGGTCGAAGAATGTAAGCGTCGACGGCGTACCCAGGACGTACGGGCCGCTGGCGACGATCAAGAGATTCGTGTTGGCCGAGGCGTGGGCGACCGGCCCGACGGTCCCTGCTCGGGTCTGGAACAACTTGGGACACGTGACGGGCGTACCGGTGCAGTTCGTGCGTCCCGAACGATCGAACGCATCGATGGTGCCGGGCGGTTCGGTGCCGTTGGTGCTGTTGGCGAAGACCCGGTCCCCGGCGATGATCGGAGCATCGTGGTTCGTGTCCGAGGTGAGCACTCCCGTCCAAATGGGCTCGCAGACGACCGGGTCGCCGGCACAGTTGCCATGACCGTTTCCGTCGAACGCGAACAAGTGGTTCCTGGCCGTCGTGAACGCCTGTCCATCGGACGCGGCGTCCTCGCCGGCGGTGTCGCCGGTAATCGTCGGGGCACCGGTGTCCAGCCGGAAGATCGGGGTGCAGGTTCCAGCAATACAACCCTGGCTCCCGGTCGCGTCGAACACGTTGATTCCATCGCGGGCCGGAGCGAAGAGGTGGCCGTCGCTGACCGAGAATTCCAGGACCCAGTTGCCGTCAGTGGGTTGCATTCGGAACAAGGGAGTGCACGATCGCGGGGTGCCCGCGCAATGGTCGATTCCCGCTGCATCGAAGACTTCGAACTGCGGTGTGGGTGAGGCAATATCGGCACTCTGGACGAAAACTTTGCCATCCGCCGCCGCAAGAAACGGCACGACCGCATTCGAAGAGCTTGAGGCCCAGCTGCCAACCCATTCGGGGAGGCAACCCGGGGTGGTACCGATGTGCAGTCGCCCCGGCCGAGCGCATCGAAGGCATGGAGATCTCACTCCGACTGGCCGAGCGCAGCGATGTACAAGGTGTCGCCGACGACAACTGGGTCACTGGTGGCCCCGCCAACGAAGTGCGCGAACCACGATGACCTACACGTCGGCGGCGTCCCGGCGCACGGAGCGGTTGGTGTCAATGGGTAGGCGTAGAGGAAGCCACTGCCGGCAGTGGCGTACATCATTCCATTCGCGAGGACTGGATCGCCCCCGACCTGATCCCCCTGCCATCTCACGACGGCCTGACCCGCGTTTGCGACGGTGATCGAACTCTCGAACGGTGCGTATCCGGTGCGACCCGCGTTGCCGGCGTACTGCGGCCATGTGCAGGCGCTCAGCACGAACAGTGCGAGTGCGAGAACTGCGATTCGTGACCTGCCCATGCGCGCCTCTCCAAGCGAAGGCGCCTGGTTACTCGTCGAGTTTGAAAGCCTTGATCGCGTTCTCGCGGAGGAATTTGGGCCAGACGTGATCGCGGAATGGAACGTCCGGCAACTCGGCGAAGATGCGGTCGTAGGTGAGGCCCGCGGGGAAGTAGCCGGACCAGATGATCTTGTCGGCACCGCGCGTGTTCGCGTACTTGATGACGTCTTCTGGGTAGTGCTTCGGCGCGAACGCGGTGGTGGAGTAGTAGAGGTTCGGCCACTTGAGCATGAGCTTCACCGCGAGATCGGCCCAGGGCTCCGCGCCGTGGCGCATGACGAAGCGCAGGTCGGGGAAGAACCAACACACCTCGTCGATGTGCGCTACGTCTTGCGGCGCGAACGGGATGCGCGGACCGGGCACGCCGATGGTGGTCGCGAACGTGATGTCGAGCTCCACGCACTTCGCGTAGATCGGGTAGAACTTCTTGTCGTTCACCGCGACCTGCGGATAGAGGCCCGCGGGGAACGCGCCGACCGACTTGAGGTCGAACTCGTCGGCGATGCGTTGTATGCGGCGTACCGCCTCCATGCCCTCGTTGGGGTCGACGCCGATCCCCGCCGCGAACCGATCCGGATAGTCGCGCACGGCTCGCGCGCCGTTCCCACCGTCGTCCACGTTGGTAATGACCTTGGTGATGCCGTGACGATCCATTTCACCGAGAAGGAACTCGACAGGGTCGCCGAGTTCGTCGGCTTCGATGTGGACCGGATCCTTGAACATGTACCCGGCGGGAAATTCGAGGCCACCTTCGCCCGCCTTGCTCTCCGCGTCTCGCGTCTGCTTGCGGATGAACTCGTAGAACTCGAACATCTCCTCGCGCGATTTCGGAATGCCCGTCGCGGTGTCGATGCACCCACCCGCGTGCGCGGCTTCGAATGCTTCTCTCGACATAGCGGTCTACTGCTCCAATCCGAGGATGCGTTCCGCGTTCTCGCGGAGGAACTTGGGCCACACGTGATCGCGGAATGCCACGCCGGGCAACTCGGAGAAGATGCGTTCGAGGCTCAAGCCCATGGGGAAGTAGCCCGCGTAGATGATCTTGTCGGCGCCGCGCGTATTGGCGAAATGGATGATGTCCGCCGGGAGATGCTTCGGCGCGAACCCGGAGGTCGAGTAGTAGAGGTTCGGCCACTTCAGCATCAGCTTCGCGGCGAGGCCCGTCCACGGTTCGGCACCGTGGCGCATCACGAACTTGAGGTCGGAGAAGAACCAACACACTTCGTCGATGTGCGCGACATCCTGGCACGCCATGGGCACGCGCGGTCCGGGCACTCCTGCGTTCACGAAGATCGGGATGTCGAGCTCTACGCACTTCGCGTACAGGGGGTAGAACTTCTTGTCGTTGATGGGCACCTGGGGGAGAAGTCCCGCCGGAAACGCTTGCGCGGAGCGCACACCGAGCTCCTTCACGGCCGCCTCGAGTTCGCGCACACACTCCATGCCGCGATTGGGGTCGACGTTGAATGATCCGATGAAGCGATCCGGATGCGCGACCGCGGCCTGTTGCGCGACCGGGTTGGTGCCCACGTTGATCATCCCGCGCGTGATGTTGAAGTGGTCCATCTCCGCGAGGAGCAGCGCGACGGGATCGTCGACGTCGCCGTACTCGGGGACGTCCTTGAACATGTACTGCGCAGGAAAGCTGAACTTCTCCCGCGCCTCCTTGTCGAGGATGCCCGCGTTCATCTGGGCGTAGTGCTTGGTCTTACGTTCCTCGTGCGATGCGGGCATGCCAATCATCGTGTCGATCACGCCGCCGTGCCAGGCGTCGAAGTACGCGGTCGAACCGGGGCCCGAATCCATTTGAGGCGCGTCAGCCATCGAGCTTGAAGACGCGCGTCGCGTTCTCGCGGAGGAACTTGGGCCAGACGTGGTCGCGAAACGGAACGTCGGGCAACTCGGAGAAGATGCGATCGAGTGTGAGACCCATGGGGAAGTAGCCCGCGTACATCACCTTGTCGGCACCGCGCGTGTTCGCGTAGTGGATGACGTCCTTCGGATAGAACTTCGGCGCGAACGCCGACGTGGAGTAATGCAGGTTCGGCCACTTGAGCATGAGCTTCACTGCGAGGTCGGCCCACGGCTCGCAACCATGACGCGTGACGAACTTGAGCTCCGGGAAGAACCAACACACCTCGTCGATGAGCGCGACGTCTTGGCACGCGAACGGCACTCGCGGTCCGGGTATCCCTGCACAGATACAGATCGGGATGTCGAGCTCCACGCACTTCGCGTAGATCGGGTAGAACTTCTTGTCGTTGATCGGCACCTGCGGTGACATACCCGCGGGAAAGGCTGTGGCCGCCTTGACGCCGAGTTCCTTCACCGCCGCTTCGAGTTCGCGCACACTCTCCATGCCCCGATTGGGGTCGACCTCGAAGCTTCCGAAGAAGCGATCGGGGTGGGCCTTGATCGTGCTTTGGGTCTCCTCGTTACGGAAGCTGGCCCCGAGCATGGCGTTGGCGATGCCGTGGTGGTCCATCTGCGCCAGCACGTACGACACTGGGTCGTCCATGTTCTCCTCGAAGTGCGGCACGTTCTTGAACATGTACTGAGCGGGGAACTCGAAGTCTTCGCGGCTCTCGCGGTCGAGGAGCTGCTTGCGGAGGAACTCGTACCAACGCTTCGGGTCTCCCGTAGGGATCCCGAGCATGAGGTCGATGGCGCCGATGGTCTTGATTTCGTCGTTGGTGATCGTCACTCGGCGAACCTACCCGTCGATCTGACGCACCGTCAGATTCGGCGGGGGAGATAGGGGTACGGGGTTGAACGTGCCGATGCCGGAGCCGGGGCCGGGGTTTCGGGATCCCCAATCGCGCCTCTGGTGACCCGTAGCGTCTGTCACGACCGATGACGCGGGGGTTTTCTATCTTTCTTCTTCAGTGCCGCCCTCGAGCTGCCGAAGCCTTAGGTGTTGTGGCCTTTGGGGCCTTCGCTGATGACGGGCTGAAGACGTATGAAACCCATGTACGCGGGAGATGGGCCGGGCGTTACCGGTCGCCGCCGTTTGGTGTTGTTTCTGGCGGCGGCGCTGGTTGGTGGCCTGTTCGTACTCCCAGCCAGCCCGGCCGGCGCGGCTGCGCTGACCAACGTGAGTTGGACGGTTTCGAACAACCAGGTCTCGGCAACCAGCGTCACCTACGGGTATTCGTTCAAGACTGCGACGACGACTTCAATCAGCAGCGTGACCTTCGTGGTATCCGGTGCGGGTCTCGCCGGGACGCCCACCATTGCCCGCAACTACGGGATCCCCGCGGGGACGGTCGGCATCACGGGACAGACGATCACATACACCGTTTCGACGCCGATCTCGATCACGGCGGGCATACCGATCTACATCGAGTTCGCCGGGCTGACCAACAGTTCGACCGCGGCGAGTTACACGACAGTCGTCACGACGAAGAACGGTGCGTCCTCGATCGATACGGCGACGTCACCCGCGGTCACCCTCGCGTCTTCGAACACGGCTGTGACAGTGACGGTCGCGAAGAGCCTGACCTTCACATTGAACAACACTGCGTTCGAACTGGACATGGACCCGACACTTTCCGCGCTCGCCGATCAGACGTCGAGTATCGGGATGACGATCCAGACCAATGCCCATTCGGGGTACACCCTCAACGTCAACGACAGCGCGGCCGGTTTGCAGAGCCCTGCGACTGGCACGCCGACCATCGCGAAGGTGTCGAGCGGGAAAGGGACCTCGCTGGCGTGGCCCGGTACGCCGGCTTTCGGTTACACCGTGACCGGCACCGGGGCAACCATCGACGGCGCGTTCTCCGCAAGCAAGTACGCCGGATTCGTGAGTGGCGCCGGCGAACAGATCGCGAGCCGATCGGGCGCGACGGGTGGATCGGCCGACACGATCACCATTGCGGCACGAGTCGCGATCGACTTCACCGTCGCCACTGGGGTCTACAGCGACACGCTCACTTACACCGCAACACCGAACTACACCTAGACCACGCGCGCCGATATGCGTAGCGGCCTGACCGTGAGAGCACGGCTGCTGGCCACCGCGAGTGTCATCGTCGCGGTATGCACAGGTTTTGGCGGTTCTGTCGCGGCTGCCGCGACTCCCGTCGGGCCGGCTCGGCCCATCGCAGTGTCGGTCCCGCCTGATCCGACGCCCATCGCCGCCGGTACGAGCGGCACCGCGCTGGTACGGGTGGTCAACCCTGGCGCGGCCGGCGTGGACTTCACCGTCACGGAGCGGCGCGTGGTCCTCGGCGATAACGGCCGCGTGACCCTGAGCACTCAAGCGGACCCGCGCTGGCGTCAACTCGTCGACTTCCCGAGCGGCGTGGTGAACGTAGCGGCGCAGAACTACTTGAACCTCCCCGTGACCGTGCATACACCGTCGACGCTCGCACCAGACCTGTACTACATCGGCTTCCTCGTCACACCGATCAACAGTGGTGGCGGCAACCTTCAGGTCATCAACCAGATCGGGTCGTTCATCACTATCGATGTTCCCGGGCCGCGGGACCGACACCTCCAGGCCGATCTGTCGTTTCCTGACATCGTGTTTGGCTCACACGCGTCCGGGACACTCACGGTGGCCAACGTCGGTAAGGCTGCCGCCCGATTCTGGGGCGAAACCGATACCACTTCGACACCCGGCCGAGCGGTGCCTACCCAGGACCGTATCGACAAGAAACTCTCCCCGGTGGGTACCAGCCGCTCGTTCACCGTTACCGGCACACCCGCATGGCCGATCGGTTTCGTGACCGTCACCGCGCACGTCATCTACCCGCGGCACACCGAGAGCAGTACTCAAGAAATCATCGTCAAGAAACGCGTTCTCGTCGTATCGCCTGTCGCCGTTGCGATCGCGATCGTCGGACTTCTTGCGGTGCTCTACTGGATGCGGCGTCGCCGCCGAAAACGCCGCAAGGGACGTCGGGCGCGCCGAAACGCGACCGGCCCGACGAGTTCCAGAACCCGCGTGGGCGCTCGAAGCTAAGCCAAGCAAGGGTGGACAGTCGCGCGGTCGCACTTGGCGAATCTCGGCCGTAGCCCGAGCGACCTTCCAACGACGCGACGACATCCCTTTGGCGGGAGAGTCGGGGACTTTCGGCACTACGACCGCGCCGAAACGATCCGTACGGTCACCTCATCAGTTCACGAGGAGCGAGGTGGTCGGTGTGCGACGAAACGTGATGGTTGCAGCAGTCGCGTTGATGGTGGTGGCCGCGGGATGCGGGTCGAGTAGCTCGACCAAGAGTTCTCCCACAACGAAGGACACCAGCGGGGGAGTGAGCACCGGCGCCAGCACGGGTACGCCGGTTGCGGTGGAGTTGGGTGACACGCAGGGCACGAACGGCCCGGAGACGCTCACACTGAGCCCGGCGTCGGTTCCGGCGGGGAAGGTGACGTTCACAGTCAAGAACAGCGGAACGATCAAGCACGAGATGGTGGCGCTCAAGATCGACCCGTCGAAGCTCGTGGTCGGGCCCGACGGCAAGGTCAGTGAGTCGTCGACGGCCGGCGAGGTCGGCGAGGTCGAGGTCGGCAAGACCAAGAGCGGCACATTGGATCTTGCAGCCGGAACGTACGAGATCGTCTGCAACATCAAGGATCACTACAAGCTGGGCATGCACGCGACCTTGACGGTCACCTGAGTTGAGCCGAGTTCGCTGA
>JANYLF010000201.1 GCA_025357995.1 Acidimicrobiia bacterium
GCTTCACCAGTTCGGCGTCGGCGTCGGCCCGCTTCGCGAGGAAGCGGTCGGCCTCGCGATCGAGCAGGAGCAAGATCTTGGTGGGCGGCACGCGGTTCTCCGCGGCCTCCATGCGCAGATCGATCGCGCACGCGATCCCGCCCATGTTGGCGATCTGCATATCGAGCACCACGAGATCGGGAGCGTGCTGGGCCACGGCGTCTCGTACGTCTTGGCCGCGCTTGACCTCGACCACTTTCTGGCCGGAACCGGCGAACGCGGTCGTCACTTGATCGCGAATCCAGGAGGCTTCGGCGGCAACGAGGATCGTGGTCACGCCAGAAACGCTACTCCCCGGATCCGGGGAGTCTCGCCTCGATATTGGCCTGGATGTCGGCCGGTGCGAAGAGGATTCGGCCGATCTCGGCGAGCGCGGTGAAGTCGTGCACGTCGTGGGGGAGATACGGCACGAACGCGACGCCCGCGGAACGCGTTCGCACGCGCACCGTCTCGATGTACGCGCGCTCGCGCTCGGCGATCTCGTTGAACTCCGCGAGATTTTGGTACCGCGCGGCGAGACGATCGCGGGCGTCCTGTTCGGTGCGGCGTGAGAACTCGAGTTCCCGGAGCGACGCGGCTCGGGCGCGCAGGCCGGCCGACATCTCCGTGCCGAACCGCGGGTGTACGCGATTCACGACGAGCGCGTCGACCGCGAGTTCGTGGTTTCCGATCTGCTCCGCGAAGAATCGAGCCTCCTCGATCGCGTCACGACGAGGTGAGGTCACGAGCACAAATCGCGTCTCGTTCTGTTTGAGGATCTCGACGACGCGTGCCGCGCGCGTGCGGAACCCTTCCTCCATTCCTTCGAACGAACGGAAGAACGTGACGATGTCGTCCACCACCGCGGCACCCACCACCCGCGAGACCGTACGGATGAACGCCTGAACGGCCGCACCCGCGATCTTGAGGTACGTGCGCGTGGGCACCATGAGCACGCGGAAGATCGGGTTGTTGAGTAGGCGCAGGAGCCGCGCCGGCGCGTCCAGGAAGTCGAGCGCGTGACGGCTCGGCGGTGTGTCCACCACGATGAGGTCGTAGCCGCCGTCTTCGTGCAACTCGTGCAACTTCTCCATGGCCATGTACTCCTGCGTACCGGAGAGCGCGCCGGAGATGTTGCGATAGAAATTGTTGGCGAGGATGCGTTGCGACTGAGCGGGTGAATCGGCGTAGCGCGTCACGAGCCCGTCGAA
This sequence comes from Acidimicrobiia bacterium, assembly GCA_025357995.1. Taxonomy (GTDB): domain Bacteria; phylum Actinomycetota; class Acidimicrobiia; order IMCC26256; family JAENVU01; genus JAENVU01. Next base: position 1,230 of record JANYLF010000201.1, read on the forward strand.
CGTGCTCTTCGTGTCGAGCATCATCGCGAAGAGCTCACCGCCCGCCACCCGATCGCCGTCGGGATCCCAACGCTGTGGATCGATTCGGCGTGGCTCGTTTGCGAGTTCGTCGAGACCGAGAGCGTTCGCGAGTCGCTTGGCCGGATCGATCGTCACCACGACCGCGCGACGGCCGCGGCGCGCGCCTTCGATGGCGACCACCGCGGCGGTGGTGGTCTTGCCGACACCGCCGGATCCACAACACACCGCGATCCGACCGTGGTCGACCACGTCGTTCAACGTGTGTTTCATACTTCCGCCAAGCCGCTCGTGAAGGCGTCGGCCAGGATCTCGATTTCCCTGAAGCCGATCTCGGACGTGAAGACGAACGGCAGTCGAATCTGCGGAAGTGGAAGACGTTGCGCGAGACGGTCGGCCTGCGCGAGTTGGATCGTGGTGCGTTCGGCGCGGAATGCTGCGGCGGCGGCGAGGTCGGCGGCCTCGTGATCGGAGACGAAGACACCAACGAGCTCCGCGTCGGCTTGGGCTGCGGCTGCGGTGGCCGACGCGGCCGTGAGTGCGAGCTCCGGATAGCAGCTGTTCACCACGACAGGGCCGAGATGCACTCCCACGCGGTCTTCGATCGCGAACGCGGTGTCGACGGCTTCGTTCACCGGCGTTTCCTCCGGCAGCGTCACGAGGAGCACCTGGCAACGCGCCGGATCGGAGAGCATCTCGACGACGTCCGCGGCTTGCTTGCGGACCGGTCCCACCGCCACCGCGTCGAGCAACCCGCGGGCGGAGGTGAGGAACGTGAGCGCATGACCGGCGGCGGGCGCGTCCACGATGATGAGATCTGCGGCGCGCGCTTGTTCGAGACTCTTGACCTTGCCCAACACGAGGATGTCTTTCATGCCCGGCACGGCGGTCGCTATCACGTCAAGCGCGCCCGTCTGCACCAGGCGCTTCGAGATGCGCTTGAGGCCGTTGCTCTCCAGCCAATCTCGCAACGCGGCGTCGGGTGTGAGCGTTCTGCCCCGAATGCCCGGAGCCAGATCCTGCTCCTCGTACCCGAGGGCCGGGCGATTGAACGCCGTCGCGAGCCCCGATTTGCCCTCGACCTCCACGATCAGCACGCTCTGGCCCGTCCGCGCCGCCGCCACGGCCAAGGTCGCGGTCACGGTGGTCTTGCCGACACCGCCCTTGCCCGCAACGATCACCACCCGGGAGGTGGAGCAAAAGTGAGCCAGCTCCATCGACCCGAGCCTACGGGAGTGCACCGCCGTCACCTTCGACGCGTCGCGGCGATGCTCGTCTCATTGGGGATTCTTGCGGGCGTGTTCGGTGGCGGCGGGCCGGCGGCGGCCGCGTCGCGCGGCGCCATCGACGTGATTCAGGTCGACGGATTGATCGATCCGCCCAACGCAGCGTTGATCATGGACGCGATCAAGGCCGCGAACCGCGACCACCGACAGTTGCTCGTGATCAAGTTCAACTCCGGCGGTGCGGTAGATGTGGACCCGATGCCGCTTGTTGTCGCTATTCACCGGTCGCGTGTAGCGATCGTCGCGTGGGTAGGTCCCTCGGGTTCCAAGGCGCGAGGACTTGCCGCCGCGTTGGCACAGACGTCTTCTGTGGCCGCGGTGTCGAACGGGTCGACCATCGGACCGTCTTTTCCTCTCCTCCTCGACTCGGCTCGCGGTACACCGACTTCGGAAGATCTCAAGACCGCAAACGAGTTCAAGCCAACACCCGCGGGAGTTCGGGCTCTGCGCACTCGATCACTCAACTCCGATGAAGCGATACGTCTCGGTGCGACTGAGAGCGTCTGCGCGGATCCGCCGGGTTGCGCGACGCTCGGGGACTTCGTTGTGGCACTCGACGGCAAGACCGTGACTACGGCCGCCGGAGACGTGAAGCTGCACACCGCGACGGTCGTCGGGCAGGGGAAAGATCGCCGCCGGCAGCCGATCGGCCAGATCCACTTCCGCAAGCTCGATCTCATCGGTCAGGCGGTGCACACGCTCACGAGTCCGACGATCGCGTACGGCCTCCTGGTGGTCGGCCTGGCCCTCATCATCTTCGAGTTCTTCACGATCTCCATCGGTCTCGCGGGTGGTACGGGCGCGATCGCGCTCGTTGGCGCGTTCGTCGGGTTCTCGCACCTGCCCGTCACCATCTGGGCGCTCGCCCTGATCCTGCTCGCGATGTTCGGCTACGCGATCGACGTCCAAGCTGGCCGGGCGTACTCCTGGACGGTCATCGCCACGATCCTGTTGATCGTCGGCTCGTTGTTCCTCTACGGCGGATCGTCCAATCTCGACGTCTACTGGTGGGCGATCATCCTGCTGGTGGTGAGCGTCGTCGCGTTCTTCGTGACCGCGATGCCGGTGGCAGTGCGCTCGCGGTTCTCCACGCCGACCATCGGGCGCGAATCGCTCATCGGCGAGTTGGGCGAGGCCGCGGTCGACATCTCGCCCGACGGCGTAGTGCTCCTGCGTGGCGCTCGATGGCGGGCCCGCACCAACCGAGCCACCCCGATCACCGCCGGCCAGGGGATTCGCGTGGTCGAGGTCGACGGCCTCGTGCTGGAGGTGGAGCCCGAGGAGGGTGGCGCCCGGGATTATCGCGAACCCAAACGCCGAGATGGCGAAACTGCCGAACCTGAATCAGCGGAACCCGAACTGGACGGGTGAGTACGTTTCGGGCTTGTGAAACCTGGCTCTTGTGGCCTGTCGCACCCCAGGAGTAGGTTCGCCGGACGGGCCTGCCCTGCTGCGAGACTTCATCGTGTTCGAGGATGACGGTGTCCGCATCGTGAAGAAGATGG
>JANYLF010000209.1 GCA_025357995.1 Acidimicrobiia bacterium
CCGGCGACGTACGCGGTGGCGCTCCCCAGGCCGAAATAGGAACCGTTTCCGGCGACGGCCCAGAACAAGAGATCTCCGGGGCCGACCATGATCGCGACGATCCCCAAGGGGATGCCGAACGCCGCCAGCCCAAGCCGCAAACCACGCCGACCGCGGGCGCGCCACAACAAATATCCGACCGGAAGCAGCGTGGCCGCGCCTGTCTGCTTCGCCAAGGTGGCGAGCGCGACTGCGAACCCGGCGGCGCGCGGTCGATCGCGCGCGGCAAGGACCACTGCCGCGGTCATGAAAGGCATCATGAACATCTCGAAGTTCGCGGCCTGACCGTCTTGAGGCGCGAACGCAACCGACGCGCACACGAAGAGCAACGCCGCAATCCAACCCGCGCGCTCACCCCACCGTCGACGCGCTTCGGAGGCGAGGAGCAACGCGGTCATCGCGACCGCAAGCATCGCCGCGACCCGTACCGACCACAGTGCGGTACTGCCCACGAGCGCGAACGTTCCCGCGTACAGATACGGGACCAGCGGCGGTTTCCGATCGGTCGCGTTCTCGTAGAGGGAACCGCCGCCGCGGATCACCTGCGCCTGGGTGGCAAGGAAGGTCTCGTCGGAGTTGAACACGTCGACGAAGAAGGCCGGGAGGCGCAGGGCGAAGGTGAGGAGCAGCACGGTCACCACGAATGGCCACCGGCGCGGCCGAACCGGCGCGACCGAAGATTCCGAGTGTTCGAGTGTTGCGAGGTCGGCGCTCACCTGTGCCCCTCGGGACGAAGAATCACCATTCTGGCCCGGATTGCGACGCGTTCGGGGACCGGCCCCGATTTCGCCACCGGGAATGGCATGATCGACGCTCGATGACTTGCCGGAGACGGGCCTGCGCGCTCGCGATTCTCGCCGCGATCGCAGGGATCATCCCGTTGTTGGCGACACCGCCGCCTCCCGCATCGGCCGCGGTCGGGACAACCACGCCGACCGAGGCCCCCCGCGCCCGCAGCGTGCTCATCATCCTGCTCCCTGCCACTTCCTGGAACGACATCCGCGCCACCGCACCACCGCAGCTCACGCGGCTGTTTCGTGAGAGCGCGATCGCCGATCTCGCGACGCGTTCCGTGACCTCTCGCACCGACGCGGCCACGGGATACCTCACGTTCGGCGCGGGCGCTCGGTCGATTGCGAACCCGGCGGCCGCGGCGACCAACCTCGAACCCAGCGAAACCTACGCAGGCTTGTCCGCCGCCGAAGTCTTCCGACTCCGGACCGGTCACGACATCGGTACCGGAATCGGCGCGCTGGGATGGCCCACCCTGCGCGGCCAGAACGACACGCAGTCCTACGGCGAGCACATCGGCGCGCTCGGTCAAGCGTTGGCAGACGCGAAGATCGGTCGACGCGTCATCGCCAACGCCGACGAACAAGACCCCGATGTGGCGGTACTGCATCGAGACGCCGCGCTTACCCTCGCCGACACCCATGGCCGCGTCCGGGGAACGGTCACCGGCCTGCTCCGCCATGATCCGGCTGCGCCGTTCGGGCAGCGGCTCGACAACGACGCGGTGATGGCCCATTTCCCCAGCGACTTCCAAACGCGACGCCAGGTCGTGGCGGTGGAGGCCTCGGATCTCGCACGCGCCGATCACTACCGTCCGCTCGCGGCGCCGGGCCAGCGCGACATCCAACACACCGACGCCATGCGCGCCACCGACGACCTCGTGGGTCGGATGCTGGCGCGCGTCGATCTGCGTCGCGATGCCGTCGTGGTGATCGCGGCGTATCACTCGAGTCGGGCACGGACGTTGACCGTCGCCGCGATCCATGCTCCCGGGATCACTCCAGGGCTGCTCGAGTCGGCCACCACCCGCCGGCGCGGCTTCGTCCAGATCGTGGACGTCGCCCCGACGGTCCTCGATCTCGTCGGCGTGGCGCGGCCCGACGCGATGGAGGGTCGGGCCGCTCGCGTCCAGCTAGACTCGTCCACCTACGCGGCGCGCCTCGACACGCTCATCACCATCGATCGCGCGTCCCAATTCCGTGACGCCACGATCGGTCAAGCAACCGCGACGCTCGTGACCGTCACGATCGTGCTCGTCGTGCTGGCCGTATTCGCATTCGGGTACTACCGGCGGCGATGGCTTCGGGTCGTGTTGCGGTGGGCATCGTTGGGATTCCTCGGGTACGTCGCGGCCACGTTCATCGTCGGCCTGCTCCCGACCTACAAGTGGGGTACCGGCACCTACTTCACGATCGTCGTCGCGATGGCAATCGCGTTCGCGGCGATCTGCCTCGCGCTCGGTCGCCGTCACCTCGTCGATCCACTCCTCATCGCGTTGGGCGCGATCGTCGCCATGCACCTCGTCGACATCGTGAGCGGCGCGCACCTCGAGATCAATACCGTGTTCGGGTACTCCCCGACGGTCGGAATTCGATTGGCCGGTGTGGGCAACCAAGGTTCGGCCCAGCTGTGCGCCGCGGCGTTGTTGATCGCGGTGCTGCTGCCGACCTTCGCGGTTCGTGGCTGCAACGCAATCGGGTATGCACTGTTGCTCGTCACCTTCGTCGTGGTCGCGGCGCCGATGTGGGGTCAGGACTTCGGCGGCGCGCTCAGCCTCGGACCGCGAAGGTCGGCAGCAGCACCGCGATCAACAACGCCGCGGCGCACAGCTGGGCCG
>JANYLF010000249.1 GCA_025357995.1 Acidimicrobiia bacterium
CGGCCGCGTTCGCCAAGCACCACCGGTGCCACGTAGGTGACGAGTCGGTCGGCGAGTCCCTCGGCGATGAACGCGCCATGCAGCTTGCCGCCGCCTTCGACCAAGGCTTGGAACACGTGGTAGTCGTGCGCGAGCAATTGCAGTGTGGCGCCGAGATCGACGCCCCGACCGTCTGGACCGCGTCCGACGGTCGCAGTCATGACGCCCGCATCCTTCCATGCCGCGACGACCTCGGTCCGAGCCTCATCGGTGGTGACGACGAGCGTGGGCGCCAGTGTCGGGTCGGCGAGCGGGCCGTCGACGGGGACGCGGCCCTTCGCGTCGAGCAACACCCGGAGCGGCTGACCCCAGGCACCGAGTTCGACTTCGCGCGCCGTCAGGCTCGGTTGGTCCATACGGGCCGTGGCGGGACCAACGATGATCGCGTGCGAATCGGCGCGGAGTTGGTGGACATCGGCGCGCGACGCCTCCCCCGTGATCCACTGCGACGTGCCGTCGGCCGCCGACGTACGCCCGTCGAGACTCATCGCGGTCTTGAGCACTGCGAACGCTCGACCGGTGCGACGGTGATGCAAGTACGGAGTGAGGTACCGCTCGACCGGCGCGGCGCCCGCACCGATCTCCACCTCGATACCCGCGGCGCGAAGACGCTGGATGCCGCGACCCGCGACCTTGACGTCGGGATCCGTCACGGCGATCACCACCTTCGCTATCTCCGCGTCGATGAGCGCGCTCGTGCACGGCGGCGTATTGCCATCGTGATCGCACGGCTCGAGCGTGGTGTACGCGGTTGCGCCGTGCGCGCGCGGGCCCGCGTCGCGCAGCGCCGAGACTTCGGCATGGGGACCCACGGGATACCGACCGGTGGCACCGCGGCCGACGATCTCGGCGTCGTGCGCGATCACGCAGCCCACGTTTGGCCACGGCGGCGCGGCGAGGCGCGCGTCGTCGGCATATTGGAGGGCCGTCGCCATGAACTCGTCGTCGGTTGTCGGCATACGCACCTGTGCACGTCACGCGCCCACGGGGTATGCCGACGGCACGAGCGCGATGCACGGCCATCCGACGCCCTCTCCCATCCGGACTTTCACCGTCGGCTGAGGAATCTCACCTCATCGGCGTGTGACTGGCGGCCACACGTTCGCGGGCTCCCGCACTCGCTCGTACGGTTACCGCCGGTCGGGACTCTCACCCATACCCCGAGGGCAGTTTTGGTTGAAACTGTTGCCGGCAAAATAGCACGCCGGTGCGGAAATTGAAACCTGTTCTATTTTCCCGTGCCGCCCGTCACACGCCAGCTCTGCCCCGTTCCTTGTCGCTGACGGCTTGTCCTGACGACCCGGACTCAGCTCGCGACGTCTTTCCACGGGCCGTCGGGGTCGAGCGCGGCGACCACTGCGACAAGGTTCGGGGGTTCGAGGCGACCGACGAGATCGGCGAGCTCGGCGGGTCCACACCACGCGTGACCTTGGAGGTTCTGCTGCTCGTCTTCGAGAAGACCGTCGCGTCCGACGCGCGGTCGGTGGGTATCGAAGCGTGCCACGAAGAACGGTTCCTCGCCCACATGTCGCTTTCCCTTCCACCACGCGTCCCGGGGGACGTCGATGCACATGTCCGTCACGGCAACGGGATCGAGGCCAGTTTCCTCCACGAGTTCGCGACGGGCCGCGTCGAGTGTCGACTCCCCCGCTTCGATTCCCCCGCCCGGCGGTTCCCACAGCAACTCACCGTTCGACGGATCCCGCCATTGCAACAACAGCACTCTGCATGCCGAGTCCAGACACACGATCCGCACCGACGGCCTCATGCTCAGTGGGGATGGCCGCCGGAGAGGAGGTCCAAGGCGTGGGGCACGACGGGAAGAATCACTTCGAGGGCTTCGATGGCGCCACTGCTGCTCCCGGGCGTGTTGACGATCAGGCACTCGCCGATCGTGCCCGCCACGGCGCGAGACAACATGCCAAAGCCGCGGCCGTCGGCGTCGCTGACGCGACGGATCGCCTCGACGAGCCCCGGTGCCTCGGTCTCGATGACCTTGCGTGTCCCCTCCGGCGTGCAGTCACGCGGACCGAAGCCAGTGCCTCCGGTCGTGATCAGAAAACCGGAGAATCCGCGACTCAGGTTGCGCAGCGCGTCTGCGACCTTCTCGACTCCGTCGGCCGTCACCGAGCGTTCGACGACCGTCGCTCCGGCGGCTTCGAGGCGCGCGACGAGCGCGTCGCCGGACTTGTCTTCGCGCACGCCCTCGACGACACCGTCCGAGACCGTCAGTACCTTCGCGTTGAACACGTCACTCCCCCTCTTGGCCCTGCGGGCCGGGCCGGTCAGGCCCCGCTCGCCGACCGCGGGCCAGGTACTCCGGGGTGTGCGCCTCGCTCACGTCAACCCCACGCCGCGGCGCGAATCGCGCGGCACGCGGCGCCACGGTCGGGCGCACCGAACACTGCACTGCCCGCAACGAGGATGTCGGCACCGGCGGCCGCTGCGAGTGGTGCCGTCTCGAGGTTGATGCCGCCGTCGATCTCCAACTCGACCGGCAGCTGACGTTCGTCGACGATCGCCCGCGCGGCCCGCACCTTGTCGAGCACCTCGGGCAGGAACGCTTGGCCACCGAAACCGGGGTGCACGCTCATGAAGAGGAGCATGTCGATCTCGTCAAGGTGCGGCAAGACCGCATCGAGTGGCGTATCCGGGTTGAGGACGAGCCCCACGCGCATGTTGTGCGCGCGCATGCGGTCGAACAAGGGACGCGGATCGCCGAGTTCGATATGCACGGTGCAACTGTTGGCGCCGGCCGTGGCGAATTGGTCGAGGAGGTCGCCGGGGTTGTCGATCATGAGATGGCAGTCGAGATACATGTCGGTGCGGGGGCGCAGACACTTCACGACCGGCGCGCCAATCGAGAGGTTGGGCACGAAGTGGCCGTCCATCACGTCGACATGCAGGAGATCCGCATCGGCGGTGACCGTCTCCACCTCCGCGGCGAGCTGCGAGAAGTCGCACGCAAGGATCGAAGGCGCAATCTTTCCCATCGAGCGCACCCTATCCGGGGGCCTGCAGAATCAGGAGGTACATGCCGTCCGTATCGGCCGCGCCCGGCAGCAACCGGGCACCGCGACCAACTCGGACCCACGGCGCGCCGGGCGGATCGACGGCCGCGAACTCGGCCAGCGCGGAGCGTGCCCACTCGTCGATCGCGATGGTCTCCGCGACCGTGAGTGTGCACACCGAATAGACCAACCGTCCGCCGGGACGAACCAGCCGGGCCGCCGATTCCATGAGGGTCAGTTGGAGTTTGGCGAGCTCGTCGATGTTCTCGGGTTGCAGTCGCCAACGCGCTTCGGGCCGACGGCGCAGCACACCAAGCCCACTGCACGGCGCGTCGACCAGGACGCGATCGAAGCTCGCGTTGCGGAATGGGAGCTCAGCGCCATCGGCCACGATCGGGACCGCGGCGCGGAGGCCGAGCCGACGCGCCGTGTCCCCGATCATCTGCGTACGACCCGCGTGACGGTCGACGCCGACGACCAGTCCCTCGTCGCCCATCGCCTCCGCGATCGCCGTCGTCTTCCCGCCCGGCGCGGCGCCGATCTCGAGGATCCACTCCCCCGGCTGCGCGCCCAGCAACGTGGCGACGGCCTGGCTCGCTTGATCTTCCGGGGTGACGCGGCCTTCCGTGATCGCGCGGAGCGCGCCGAGGTCGCCCGCGCCGGTGACGAGCAGGGAATCGAGCACCAACTCGCCGCGGGTGACCGAGACCTCGGCGTCGAGAAGTTCCCGTTCGACGCCAGCCGGAGTCGCGCGCAACGGGTTGGTCCGAAGCGTCACCACTCCAGGTTCGTTCACCGCGCCGAGCACGGCCTCCGCATCCGCCATTCCGAGATCGTTCACCAAGAGTGCGACGAGCCAATCCGGCATCGACGAGCGAATCGCCATCGACTCCACCGTGTCGTCGTCCGGCAACGGCCATGGTGGTCCGCTCGCCGCGAGCTTCCGCAGCACCGCGTTGACATAACCCTTCGCGCGCGGCGAAACCGCGTTCATTGCGGTCACGGTTTCTCCCACCGCGGCGTGGGCCGCGATGCCGCTCCAGAGTTGGTATGTCCCGAGGCGCAGGGCGCCACGTACCGGCGGGTCGAGTTTCGTGATGCGCCGGTCCACGAACGGTGTGAGAAAATGGTCGAGCGTGCGCTGCCATCGCGTCGTGCCGTACACCCACTCGGTGACCTGCGCGCGGTCCCGGGAGTCGAGCTTGGATTCGCGCAACAGCGCGGGCAACGCGACGTTGGCGAACGCGCCGTCTTCGATCCGCAACAACGCACGGATCGCGACGGCCCGGCTCGTCTCGACTGGCCTCACGACTGGCCCTTCACGCGACGGGGTCCGAGCCGCGATGCCCCGCTTGCCACGCCACGTACGGCATCGCGCGTTTGCCCGGCGGCTGGACTTCGTCGGGGACGAGCCGGCCATCCTCCTCATGAGCACGCCAGACCTTGAGGCGCGCGTCGCCGACCGCGAGCCACGCGCCGGGACGCGGATTGCCCGCCCGCACCACACGCACCAACTCGGTGGCCGGCCGAGTCAGGTCGAGCTCGAATTCGCTCACGGAGAGTTTCTCCGCATAGATCGGCTCGCCCACCTGCGGTTCGGGGGTGGCGGCCAGGACGTTCGGAAGTGTGGTCACGAGCAGCCGAGTGCCGATCTCGACAAGTCGCGCGTGCAGCTCGCCCGCGGTCTCGTCGTCACCGATCGTCACCGTCTCACGCGCGTACACCGGCCCGGTGTCGAGGCTCAGCTCCACGCCCATCACGCAGACACCGGTCTCGGCATCACCGGCGAGGATCGCCCGTTCCACGGGTGCGGCGCCGCGCCAACGCGGCAACAACGAGAAATGCACGTTCACCAGTCCGCCAGGAATCGCGTCGAGCAGGGCCGCGGGCAACAGTTGGCCGAACGCGACGACGACGCCGAGATCGACGTCGAGCGCGCGCACATCGTCGACGATCTCGCTCGCCTTCACGGGCGTGGCAATTGGGATCCCATGGGCCAGCGCCGCGGCCTTCACCGGGCTCGCGACGAGATCGTTGCCTCGCCCGCGCCGACGGTCGGGTTGGGTGACCACCAACACGATCTCGTGTCCCGCGTCCACGAGGGCTTCGAGCGATCGCACCGCGGCCACGGGCGTACCGAAATAGACGAGCTTCACATGATCAGAGCTGCCGGACGTCGTCGAGACGCTCGCGAGACGCGGCATTCAGGTCGACGTCCCGGAGCTCGCGCAGCGCGCGCTTGCGTTCGTCGGGATCGAGCCGGTCGAGCATCAACACGCCGTCGAGGTGATCGAGCTCGTGCAGGAACACGCGTCCCAGGAGCTCGTCGCCTTGGATCACCACCTCACGCCCGTCGATATCGACACCCGTGATCGTCACGAGCTTCGGGCGGACGATCTCGTAATGGAATCCGGGGATGGAGAGGCACCCCTCTTCGTAGGCCCACTCCCCCTCGGTCTCGACGATCTCCGGGTTGATCAACACCTCGGCGCCGTCACCGACGTCGTAGGTGAACATCCGCTTCTGCACCCCGACCTGCGGCGCCGCGAGACCCACGCCGGAGGCGTCGTACATCGTCTCGACCATCGTGTTGACCACGCGCACGAGCGCGCCGTCGACGTCGGTCACGTCCTTGGCCCGCTGCTTCAACACCGGATCCCCAAAGACCCTGATTTGGTACGACGACATCAGCGCAGGTTACCGGGCGGGGCTACTCGTACCTCTGGCCCAACTCGCGGAGCATGGGGACGAGGTGCACGGGTGCGTCGCGGGCGGGAGGACCGGGCGTGTAGGTGGCCGCTCGCAAAGTCCCGGAGTACGGGAACGGGCCGAACTCCTCGTACAGCGCCCATGAGACGGGCGAGCGCCGGTCGATGCCCACATCGATGCCTTGGAACGGGGCAATCCCGAACAGCATCGGGAGTCCCGGATGTGACGCACGCAGCACATCGTCGACGGTGATCGTCACGTCCCAGAGTCGATCGCCGGGCGCAGTGAACTCGACGACGATCTCGCGTGCGCCGTCGGGCAACGCGCCGGCGTGCACTTCGGTCATGCGCCCGCGGCCGTCGTTGTGCGCGAGCACCAACTCGCCGAGGCGCACGTACAGCAGGTACCCCGAACCTTGGTCGCCGTGCGCAACCAGCACACCTTCATCGGAGACACGGTGATCGAGATCGACGGTGACGGTGAATCCGCGAAACCAAATCAGCTGCACCGACCGCCAGCGTTCCAGAGTGGGCGTACCGCGCGGGATCCGCACCGGCTCGGCGTACACCGCATCGTGCTCGGGCCGCATCAGGTACTTCAGGCTCACGCCTTCGTCGAGCGGGTAGATGTGGTTCTCCCATGCCGCGGCTTCCCACGCATCGGCCAGCTCGCGCAACTTCTCGGGATGTGATTCGGCCCGGTTGTGGAGCTCGGTCGGATCATCGTCGAGGTGGTACAGCTCCCACTCCGCGTCGTCGAAGTCCGTCATCCCGTGATGCAATGTGACCGCGTGCCAACCGTCTCGGTAGTAGCCGCGATGGCCGTTCATCTCGACGATGTGCTCTCGGTGCGTGCTCGGAGCGTCCGCATCGGCAAGGACCGCCGTGAAGCTCGCACCCTGCAGATCGACCAACGGCACGCCGTGACGCGTCGCCGGACGATCCACCCCGACGATCTCGAGGAACGTCGGGAGCAGATCGGTGACGTGCTGGTATTGGCGCCGGTACTCGCCGGCCGAAACGCCGGACTCGTCGAGACCCGCGGGCCACGAGACGATGAACGGCACCGAGTGACCACCCTGGTGCGTATTGATCTTGTACAACCGGAACGGCGTGTTCGATGCCATCGACCAGCCGCGCGGGTAGTGCGGCGTGGTCGTAGGACCACCGATCTCGTCGATGCGCGCGAGGTCGGCGTCGATGTCGTCGCCTTGCAGGAGGTGCACGTAGTACGCAGTCGTGCCGGCCACCTCGCCCTCGCGGGACGCGCCATTGTCGGAGGTGAACACGAACACGGTGTTGTCGAGCTCATCGAGATCTTCGAGCGCGGCGACGAGCCGGCCGATGTTCTGGTCGACCCGATCGACCATGGCGGCGTAGACCTCCATGTGCCGTGCGAACAACCGCTGCTCGTCGGCCGACAGCTCGTCCCACGGCCGTACGTCGTGATCGCGTTCGGTGTTGCGCGGCGCGACCTCGACGCCGGGCGCCACCACACCCATCGCCTGCTGACGAGCGAACCGCTCGGCCCGCAGTGCATCCCAGCCCGCGGCGTAACGACCACGATACTTCTCGATGTCTTCCGGCCGGGCGTGCAACGGTGCGTGCACCGCGCCGTGCGCCATGTACAAGAAGAACGGACGGCTCGGATTCGCGGTCTTTTGGGACCGCACCATCGAGATCGCCTGATCGGTGATGTCGTCCGTGAAGTAGTAGCCCTCCGGGTACTGATCGATCTCCACCTGGTGGTTGTCCTGCACCAACCGGTGGGGGTGATGCAGGTTCGTGAACGCATCGATCACGCCGTAGTAGCGATCGAACCCGCGCTGACACGGCCACGAATGCCGCGGTCCCTCGGAACCATCGGAGTCCTTCGCGAGGTGCCACTTCCCCACCATCATCGTGGCGTAGCCGGCTTCGTCGCGCAGAATCTCGGCCATCGTCATCACGTCGGGCGCAAGCTCCGACGCGTAGCCGGGGAAGCCCGGGTCGACGTGTGCGACCGTCCCGAGACCCGCGCGGTGCGGTTCCACTCCAGTGAGCAACGCGGCGCGAGTGGGTGAGCACATCGGGGTGACATGGAAGTTCGTACCTCGCAGCCCGCGCGCCGCCAGCGCGTCGAGATGAGGTGTCTCGATCTCGCTGCCGTAACACCCGAGGTCCGAGTAGCCGAGGTCGTCGGCCAAGACGATCACGATGTTGGGCGCTCCCTCACGCGCCTGTGGCCGCTCCGGCCACGCACCTTCGGATCCCGCGAACGTACGACCCACCGTTCCGGTGAATCCGGGATAGCTCCGATCACTCATAGGTCGGATCGTGGCACCTAGACGCGGGGTGGGTCGACTGCGATGCGCAACCGACCCGCGGCGCGGCCGACCGATCCGGCGGTCTCCAGACCGTCAGCCAGCGAATCCGCGTCGGCCGCGAATGCCAGTGCACTCAGGCCGGTGCCCTGTTCGGATGGACCGAGGACGCGGAAATCGCGGCGGAGCGCGAGTACCGCGGCGTCGACGGCTGCGGTTTCACCCGACAGCTCGGCGACGGCGCCGTCGGGCGGAAACCCGAGCATGGCGCGACGCGCCCGTTCGACCACCATGACCGGATCGGGATCACCACTCGTAGCGAACGTGACCACCTCGTGCTCCGGCGTACGCGTGTGCAACAGCAACCGCCCGCCGCGCTCCCGGTTGCCCACCACGCGAGCCGCGCGTGCAACGAGACCGGCCGCCTGTTGCGCGGCGCGCACTCGCGGAGCGAACAGCTCCTGGTCCAGGTCGAGAAATGCCACGAACCGCGCGTCCACGCGGTGCAGCGTGGCTTCGGTCCCGACGACGACAGGCGCATTCGGAACCTCGTCGACTGTCCCGTCGAGCCACGCGACTTCGGTACGCGGTAACAGTGCGGCGAGTGAGTCGCGTAGGCGCTGCACGCCCAGCCGGGATGCCCGCAACTTGGTGCCGTGACAGGCCAGACAGATCATCGGTCGAGTCATGGCACACCGTGGACACGCCAGAGTCCCTGGCGCACTCTCGACGACCGCGGCCTGACACCGCTCGCAACTCGCGACCGTCGAACACGTCAGACAGGTGAGCAGCTTCGCCCGCCCCTTACGGTTCAGCACACACAGTGCGCGATCACCGTGGTCCACGACCTGGTGCAACGCGCGTGCCAACGCGTCACTCAAGAGGCCGTTCCCCGGCGGCTCCTCGCGGAGGTCGACGACATCGACGCGCGGCCAGCCGGCCCGTTCCACCGACCGCGGCGGCCGAACCACCGCGGCGGTCGCGAGCGCTTGCGCTTCCGGCGTGGGCAGCGCGGCCACGAGCGCGACCGCCGCACCAACCCGCCGCGCTCGCTCCACCGCCACATCACGGGCGTGCCAGGTGGGGACGCGCTCCTCCTGGAGGGCCTCGTCACCTTCGTCGAGCACCACGACGGACGCGAGGTCGGGAACCGGCGCCCAGACCGCGGTGCGACCTCCCACGACCACGACCTCACCGCGGCGGGCCGCTGACCACGCACGCGTCCGGGCCGCGTCGTCGAGGTCGGAGCGCAGGACCAACACCCGGTGGCCATGGCGTTCGAGATCGCGCACCAACGCGCCGAGCCGCGGTTCGGTGACCAATACCAGCGTCGAACCCGCGGCCGCGATCCGTGCCGCGATCAGCTCCCGCCGATCGGTCGCCGGGGGCCATGCGACGACCTCGACGGACGCGGTCGTGACCGGCGCCGTGACCACCACGGGCCACGGTTCGCGCACCGCGTTCGGCGCCGACGCGGCGCGATAGAGCGCGACCGCTCGCCCGGCCCAGCGCCGCGCGGTCCAGCGACACAGATCGAGCACATCCGCGGGTGGGCCCGCGCCCACCACCTTCGAGATCGCCAATATTCGGGCCACCGATGCGTCGGGCTGCACATCCGTCGCCACGACCCACCCGCGCACGCGACGACCGTGCAACGGCACCCGCACGATGGTGCCCACCCGCACGACGTCTCCGAACTCGTCGGGGACTTCGTAGTCGAACTCGCGCTCGACCGCCGTCAGATCCGGACTGACGCGGACATACACAGTGCTGCCGATTCGGCGTTCCTAGAGGTTCGCGGCGGCGGCGCGGAGGGCGTCGGCGCTGGACGTGTGCTCCCAGGTGAACTCGGGCTCGTTGCGCCCGAAGTGTCCGTACGCGGCGGTCTTGCGATAGATCGGCCGGCGCAGGTCGAGCCGCTCGATAATCGCCGCGGGACGAAGGTCGAAGTACTCGTTGATGAGCGCCGGGAGCTTCTCCGGATCGATCTCCGAAGTTCCGAACGTCTCCACCATCAGCGACACTGGCCGCGCGATCCCGATCGCGTACGCGACCTGCACCTCACAGCGCTTCGCGATACCGGCAGCAACGATGTTCTTTGCGGCGTGACGGGCGGCGTAGGCCGCGGAACGGTCGACCTTCGTTGGGTCCTTGCCGCTGAATGCACCGCCGCCGTGGCGCGCCATGCCGCCGTAGGTGTCGACGATGATCT
Organism: Acidimicrobiia bacterium; assembly: GCA_025357995.1. Classification (GTDB taxonomy): domain Bacteria; phylum Actinomycetota; class Acidimicrobiia; order IMCC26256; family JAENVU01; genus JAENVU01. The sequence goes on from JANYLF010000249.1 coordinate 10,274, forward strand.
TGCGGCCGGTAAGACCACAGTCGGCGTGCGGTCCACCGAGCTCGAAGTTGCCCGTCGGGTTGACGTGCACCTCAAAGTCGTCGTCGGCGAACTGCTCGGGGATCAGCGGTCGGATCACGTGCTCGATGAGATCGGGCTTGATCATCGTGTCTCGGTCGATGCCGGGGCCGTGCTGCGTGGAGATCAACACGGTCGACAGGCGCTTCGGCACACCGTTCTCGTAATCGATGGTGACCTGGGTCTTGCCGTCCGGGCGCAAGTACGGCAACGTGCCGGACTTGCGGACCTCGGCGAGACGGAACGCGAGCTTGTGCGCGAGCCAGATCGGCATGGGCATGAGATCCGCGGTCTCGTCGCAGGCGTACCCGAACATCATGCCTTGATCGCCGGCACCGGTCTCGAGCATCCGGTCGGTGTCGCCGGCCCGCTGCTCTTCGGCCTTGTCGACACCCATGGCGATGTCGGGGCTCTGTTCGTCGATCGACGTGATGACCCCACAGGTGTTGCCGTCGAAGCCGTACGACTCGCGGTCGTATCCGATGCTGCGCACGGTGTCTCGCACCACGCGTGGGATGTCGACGTAGGCCTGGGTGCTGATCTCACCCGCGACCACGACCAGACCGGTGGTGCACATGGTCTCGCATGCGACCCGGCTGTTCGGGTCATCCTCGAAGATCGCATCGAGAACGGCGTCCGAAATCTGGTCGCTCATCTTGTCGGGGTGACCTTCGGTCACCGATTCCGACGTAAAGGTGAAGGCGCTCAACGCATCTCCTGATGTGGGTTGACAGGTTCGCGGCCCAGCAGTGCAGCCACTCGATCGAGAATCACGTCGGCCAACGCAGCCTTCGTGAGCAAGGGCGTCTCCTCGGAAGCGCCCGAAGAGTCAAGCAGGATTGCCCGGTTGGTGTCGACTTCAAAGCCGGCCTGCGGATCGGAAACATCGTTCGCCACCAGCAGGTCCGTGTTCTTCCGCGCCAGCTTGTCGGCCGCGTGCACGGCGACGTTCTCGGTCTCGGCCGCGAAACCGACGAGCACTTGGCCCCGCTTGACCGTGCCGAGCTCGGCCAGGATGTCCGGCGTGGGTTCGAGCACGATCTCGGGCGCGCCATCGGCCTTCTTCAGCTTGTCCAGGGCCGCGACCTTCGGGCGGAAATCGGCGACGGCCGCAGCCATCACCACCACATCCGTCGCGTCGAAGCGGCTCAGGACGGCGTCGTGCATCTCTTGCGCGGAGACCACCGGCACGACCTCGACCGGGCCGGCGGCGAAGGAGTCGGCCAGACCGGCGGCCGCGGCGGTGACCAGCGTGACGGCCGCGCCACGAGCCGAAGCCCGCTCGGCCACGGCGTGTCCCATCTTGCCCGACGATCGGTTCCCGATGAATCGCACCGGGTCAATGGCTTCGCGTGTCCCACCCGCGGTGACCAGCACCCGCACGCCCGCGAGGTCGAGACCGTGGGTGAGCACCTCGAGGACGGCGCCCAGAATGGCCTCCGGCGCGGCCAGGCGCCCGGCGCCGATGTCGCCACCCGCCAGGCGACCCGACTCCGGCTCCACCACGTGCACGCCGCGTCGGCGCAGCGTGGTGAGGTTCTCCTGCACCGCAGGGTGTTCCCACATCTCGGTGTGCATCGCCGGTGCCAAGACGACGGGCGCGCGCGTGGCCAACAACGTTGCGGTCAGGAGATCGTCCGAGAGGCCCGCCGCGTATTTGGCAATGAGTCGGGCGGTGGCGGGCGCAACCACCACGACGTCGGCCGACTGGCCCAACCGCGTGTGCGGAATCGGATGCTCACTCCCGTCGCCCGTCGCGCCGGTGAACAGCTGGGTCTGTGCGGGCTCTGATGCCAGCGCCGAAAACGTGAGCGCACCGATGAAGCGCGTCGCGTCCTCGGTCAACACCGGTGCAACGTGCGCGCCCGCGTCCACCATCTGGCGGCACAGCTCGACGGCCTTGTACGCCGCGATACCACCCGAAACACCAAGCACGACCCGTCGGCCGCGCCATGCCGGCGAGACGGGATCCATCGGCAATTATCCTGCTTCGACGGTGTCGGTCGCGTCGGCGGTGGTCTCGGTGGCCTCGTCTTCGGTCACCGGCTCCGGCGGATCGGCCTTGATGATCTTGCCGACTTCGATCTCTTCCAGCGCGATCGACAACGGCTTGCGTGAGACCGACGTGACCTGTGGCGGGACGATCTTGCCGAGACCGTCGCCGAGGTGGTTGTAGTAGTCGTTGATCTCACGGGCTCGGCGCGAGGCGAGGGTCACGAGCGTGAACTTGGAGTTCTCCCGAGCGAGCAGGTTCTCGATCCGGGGCTCGGTGAGGGACGCGCGGCGTTCGGCCATGGTGAGGGGCTCCAGAAAGTCAGGAAAAGCCGTCGACCGGTGGTCCGAGACGGCGAGCTTCCAGGATAGCCGCGACTTCCCCCACCGCTCGCTCCAGGTCGTCGTTCACCACGACGGCATCAAACGCCTGAGCCTCACGTTCCTCGGCCGCTGCAGTCTCCAGTCGCCGCTGGATTTGATCGGGATCGTCACTGCCCCGCTCCCGGAGCCGCATCTCCTGCACCTCCCGGTCCGGCGCCCTCAGGAAGACCAGCAACGCATTGGGATACCGCGCCTTCACCGCCAGCGCGCCCTGCACGTCGATCTCCACCAGCACGTCTTCGCCGGCCGAGAGGCGCGCTTCGATGGGGCCTCGCGGGGTGCCCTTGAGCTGTCCGTACACCTCGAACCACTCGAGGAAGCCTCCCGCATCTCGGAGCTCCTCGAACGCCACCCGGCTCACGAAGTGGTAGTCCACGCCGTCGACCTCATCCGGTCGCGGCGCGCGGGTGGTGGCCGACACCGACCAGCCGAGGTGCGGGTCACGCGCCCGCAGCGCTCGTCCGACAGTTCCCTTACCGACGCCCGAGGGCCCGGAGAGAACGAGCAGGACCGCCAAGGGCG
>JANYLF010000065.1 GCA_025357995.1 Acidimicrobiia bacterium
GGTTTCGTTCCGTACGCCCGAGTGTCCGGCAACTCAATGTGTGACATTTGTGTTGACAAGACCGGTGAGCATTCGTATCGCCGCAGGTCAGAGGCTACATCATTTGATTAATTTGATGATGTTGAACATCGGGAGGTAGAGGCTGATGATCATGCCGCCGACGATCGTTCCCATGACGACAATCATCAGGGGTTCGATCAACGACGTGAGGGCGTCGACGGTCGCGGTCACTTCCTGGTCGTAGAAGTCAGCGATCTTGTCGAGCATCTCGTCGAGCGCACCCGTCTCTTCACCGACCGCGATCATTTGCGTGACCATCATCGGGAACACTTCGTGCTGCTCGAGTGGCCGCGCCAGAGTGTCACCACGCTTGACCGCGCTCTGGGTCTCGCGCAGCGCGATCGAAACGGTCTCGTTGCCGGCGGTCTCTGCGACGATGTCCAACGCTTCAAGGATGCCGACGCCGGAGCGAGTCAGTGCGGCCAGTGTGCGCGAGAACCGTGCCAGCGCGGTCTTGCGGGTGAGCACTCCGAACACCGGAACCCGCAGCTTGAACGCGTCCCATGCGATACGACCGTTCGTGGTGTTGATCCAGCGACGGAAGAAGTAGATGCCCACACCGGCGAGCACGATGACGACGGGAAAGTAGGTCTTGAGCAAGTCCGACAGCGAGATGAGCACGCGGGTCGGGAGCGGGAGCTGGCCTCCGAGGTCGGTGTAGATCGCCTTGAACTGGGGAACGATGAAGAGCAACATCGCAGCCGAGATCAAAAGACAGATCGACAGCGCGACGACCGGGTAGGTCATCGCCGACTTCACCTTGCGGCGGAGTTCCACCTGCTTCTCGATGGTGTCTGCGAGTCGCATGAGCACCGCGTCGAGCACACCACCGATCTCACCCGATCGCACCATCGCGATGTAGAGGCGACTGAACACCTTCGGGTGTTTCGCGATCGCGGCGGAGAGTGAGACGCCCTTCTCCACGTCGAGTCGTACTTCGCCCAGGATCCGCGCCAACTCGGGGTTCTCGGTTTGGTCGGCGAGAATCGCGAGCGAACGAATGAGCGACAGGCCCGAGTTGATCATCACCGCGAACTGGCGGGAGAAGACCGCGATGTCCTTCATCTTCACCCGGCCGCCGAAGCCGGGGATCTTGATGTCGCCCTTGAGCTTGCTCTCGTTCTTGGCCTCGACGGCAATGGGCGTGTAGCCCATCTGGCGCAGCTTGCCGACGACGACCGTGGCGTCCTCGGCGTCGAGCTGGCCTTCGATCAGCTTTCCGGTCTGGTCGCGAACCTTGTACGCGAACGTGGTCGTCATTACGCCGCCCACCCACTGCTACCGGCCGACTGGATGAGGCGACGCAAGTCTTCCTCGTTGGAACAACGCTCGATCGCCGCGTCCATCGTGATCTTGTTCTGGCGCACCAGCTGCGCGAGGTTCTGGTCCATCGTGACCATCCCCCACTTCGCGCCCGTCTGCATGAGCGAGTAGATCTGGTAGATCTTCCCCTCCCGGATCAAGTTCCGCACGGCAGGTGTGGCGACCAGCACCTCGGCCGCGAGTGCGCGGCCGGTGCCGTCGGCGGTGGGCAGCAACTGCTGCGTACAGATCCCTTGGATCGATGCCGCGAGCTGCACCCTGATCTGACCCTGCTGGTGTGCGGGGAACACGTCGATGATGCGGTCGATCGACTGCGGTGCATCCTGGGTGTGCAGCGTGGCAAAGACCAAGTGGCCGGTTTCCGCCGCGGTCAACGCGGTTTGAATCGTCTCGAGGTCCCGCATCTCACCCACGAGAATGACGTCGGGGTCCTGGCGCAGTACGTGACGCAGCGCCTCGGCAAACGACTTCGTGTCCTCACCGACTTCTCGTTGGTTCACCACCGCGCGTTTGTGCTGGTGGAGGAACTCGATCGGATCCTCGACCGTCATGATGTGGACGGCCTTGTCGCGGTTCACGATGTCGATGAGCGAGGCAAGCGTGGTGCTTTTCCCCGAGCCGGTCGGACCGGTGATCAGCACCAAACCACGCGGCAGTTCGGCGAACGCGCGGACGGTCGCGGGAACACCAAGATCGTCGAATGGCACGATCTCGTACGGGATCGCCCGCATCACCGCGCCGACGTTGTCGCGCTGGAGGAAGACGTTCACGCGGAACCGGCTCTTGCCGGGCAGTGAGTACGAGCAGTCGAGCTCGAGATCGTTCTCGAACTTCTCTCGCTGCTTCTGCGTGAGGATCGCGTAGATCATCTCGCGGATCTGCGATCCCGACAGCTTCTCGATGCCTTCGACGGGCCGCAGCTCGCCGTGGACTCGGATGACCGGCGGACTGCCCGCGGTGAGGTGGAGGTCCGAGCCGTGTTGCTCGAGCACCTTCACGAGGAGGTCGTTGACGTGGGTTCCCTCGACCTCGTCTTCGACGGGATTGACGTCGCGGTTGTGGGCGTTGAGCGTGGGCACTGCCGGACCGAACACCGAGTCGATCGCGTGCTGAATCTCGTACCGACCGGCCGCGGCCGGGATGATCTCGTAACCGGTCGCCGCGCCGACGGCCTGCACCGACGCGTCGTCACCGGGATCGGGAAACGCGACCACGAGGCGGGTACCGTCGAAGTCGACACCGATCACTTGGTGCTCGCGAGCAACGTGTTCGGGCACCATGAGGGCGGCGTCGGGATGCAGCGGGGTCTCGGTGAAATCGATGAAGCGGACTCCGACGGTCTCGGCGACGGCCGCGGTCAGGTCCTTCTCGGACACCAAGCCCTCACGCCGCAGGACGGCGGGCAGCGCGTCTCCGGTTCGCCGGGACTCGGCCATGGCAATGGCGAGGTCGTCGCGTGAGAGCACGTGGCGTTCCACGAGAAACTCACCCAACACTCGCGCCTGACTTGACAGCATGTTCATGCCTCCTCGCAAGGCGTATCGGCGGTCCCGGCGCCGGACTGAAGACCCACTCCGGCGTTTCGCCGGGCGCCCCTAGGGCCGTGAGCGAAAAATGCGGCCTCAATACCAGGGCTGGGACGACCGATGGTTCGCATGTGATCCACGAAGTCGTCGACAATGCCCCGTCCGCCCCGCCCCAGCGGCGCCGTATCGGTGACCTGTTCGTCGAACAGGGCATTATCGACGACCAACAGCTGGCCGAGGCCCTCGACGTACAGCGTCAGACCGGCGGCCGACTCGGCGAGATCCTCATCGAGCTCGGGTTCGTCACATCCACCGACTCGTCCCGCGTGCTCGCGGAGCGGCTCGGAATGGAGTTCGTCGATCTCGCCGCCACCCCCGTCGACGAGATCATTGCTCAGCGCATCCCGGAGGAGATCGCTCGCCGTTACCGCGCGCTGCCAATCGCCGAAGACAACGGTGTCCTCAAGGTGGCCGTTGCCGACCCGACCGACGTCTTCGCACTCGACGATCTCCAAGTCACCACGAAGTTGCAAATCATCCCCGTCGTGGCCGACCCGGCCCAGCTCCTCGAATGCGCGAATCGCATCTGGAGTAAGCCCAGCATGGAGAGCCGCATCGGTGACGCGGTCGATCTCCAGGACGCCGAGCCGTCGCACGTACTGGTTGCGGAGACCGAGGACGCGCCAATTATCCGTCTCGTCGACGCGATGATCACGCAGGCGACCGACGAACGGGCGTCGGACATCCACGTGGAGCCGTCCGGCGAGCGGGTGCGGATCCGATTCCGCGTAGATGGTGTGCTCCACGATGCGTCGTACACGCCGCGCGGTGTGCTCCGGCCGATCGTGAGCCGCCTCAAGGTGATGGCCGGTTGCGACATCTCGAACAGCCGGACACCTCAAGATGGTCGGTTCTCACTCGCGGGTAAGGGTCGACAAGTCGACGTCCGCATGACGACCCTCCCCACGGCCAACGGCGAGGCCGTCGTGCTGCGACTGCTCGACAAGTCTCAGGGTGTGCTCGAACTCACCGCACTGGGCTTCGAGGCCGACGACCTCGAACGCTACGAGGCCTCGTACCGCGCGTCACAGGGTGCGATCCTGACCGCGGGTCCCACCGGTTCGGGCAAGACCTCCACGCTCCACACCCATCTCGATCAGCCGCACCGGAACGGTCGCGGCGCTCAACGTGTGAATGGTGCTCAGCACCAAGTGGCCGGTGAGTGCGGCCTCGGCCGCGATGAGCGCGGTCTCCGAGTCGCGGATCTCGCCGACGA
>JANYLF010000289.1 GCA_025357995.1 Acidimicrobiia bacterium
TTCGTCCACCGTCGCCGGCGCGATCGCAGAGGCCGCCGCGTCCGACCCGCTGCGCTTCGTGACCAAGATTGCATTCCTCGACGATCGCATGATGGCGCTGTGGCAGGGCGACGCTGGCTACGAGAGCGGCGACCCGAACGCGCCCGGACCCCGGCACCGACTCGTCATGACCGACGGTGAATGGCAGTACGTTCGTGAACTCTGACGCCGCCGTTTCGCCGCTCCCCGAGCTCGGGTTCTACGTCCTCCCCGGTCATACCGACACGCCGGCCGACGCGATCACCGAAGCTCGTGACGGCGAGGCGCTCGGACTCGGCGCCGGGTTCATCTCGGAGCGGTTCAACGTGAAGGATGCCGGCGTTCTCTCGGGCGCGGTCGGCGCGGTCACCGCTTCCCTCGGCATCGCGACCGCGGCGACCAACCACAACACGCGTCATCTCCTCGCAACCGCGACCATGGCGACCACCATGCATCGCCTCACCAGCGGTCGCTTCTGTCTCGGACTCGGACGCGGGTTCGATTTCTTGTTCGACGTGATCAACCTGCCGCGCATCACGAACGCGCAGATCGAAGATGCGGTCGGCGTCTACCGGCGGTTGTGGCACGGCGAGGTCGTCATGGGCCACGACGGTCCGGCTGGTTCGTACTCCGTCTTACACCAGGACGCGCGGTTCTCCGAAGACATCCCCGTGCTGTTGTGCGCGCTCGCCGAAAAGACCTTAGAACGCGCCGGTGCGTACGTGGATGCCGTCGTACTGCACACGTACTTTACCGACGACACGTTGGCGCGCTCGGTCGCGGCCGTACGCCGCGGGGCCGAGCGGGCCGGGCGCGATCCCGGGAGCGTGCGGGTGTGGAGCGTGCTCGGCACCGTGGGCGATCATCTGTCGCACGAAGCGCAGCTGCGCAAGACCGTCGGCCGACTCTCGACCTATCTTCAGGGCTACGGCGATTTGTTGGTGCGCGTGAACCAGTGGGACCCCAACGTGTTGACGCGCTTTCGTGCCGACGACGTGGTCGCGTCTATCCCCGGCGCGATCGACGCGATCGGCACCCTCGAACAGTGGGAACACATCGCGGGCCTTTTCCCCGCCGAGTGGATGGCCGCCGCCGCCGTGGGTTCACCCAAGGTGTGCGCGCGGCGAATCGTCGACCAGTTCCAAGCCGGCGCCGACAGCGTCATCCTCCACGGCGCGACCCCGGCCGAACTGGCCCCGATCGTCGACGCCTACCGAGCCATCCGCCCGTCGACATTCGATGCGCTGTCGATGAACCCCGGCTGGATGACCGGGCCGACGTCCTAAAGATCGAGCACATCAGTTCGTCGAGCGGGCAGGCTGACGATGTGGATCTGCTGCCGCCCCTGCCCGTCGAGGACTACAACGTCGTACCGTTCACTCCGTTGAACGAGCGCAGGCCCTTGACCGGCCCGAGTTGGCATCGTCCCGTCGCCGCCGGCCTCGCCGATCTCCTCACGTTCGCGACGGATCACCCTGCCACCTGGCGCCGCTGGCTCGGGCGGTAATCGCTTGTCGCTGGCTCGCGCCAGGCGCGGGTAGATCGACAAATGCCGAGAGAGTCCATAGGCGATACTGCCGGAATGACCATCGTCGACGTTCGACCAGCCGAGGAACACGAGCGGGACGCGGTGCGCCGGCTGATCGAGTTGTACGCGTACGACTTCTCAGAATTCAACGGCACCGAAATCGGTGACGACGGGCGGTACGGGTACCGCTACTTCGACGCCTACTGGACCGAGCCCGAACGGCATCCGTTCCTCTTCCGCGTCAACGGTCACCTCGCAGGCTTCGCACTCGTGCGGGCGGGCGATCCGCACGACATGGCCGAGTTCTTCGTGATGCGCAAGTACCGGCGGTCGGGAGTGGGGATCGACGCCGCCCACACGGTGTTCGCCCGCTTCCCCGGCGCGTGGCAGACACGTCAGCAATTCGCGAACGCCGGCGCTCCTCCATTCTGGCGGCGCGCGATCCCCGTGCCATTCGACGAATCGAACAACGAGGAAGGCCCGGTCCAACGATTCGTGATGCCGTAGGGCGTGATCAGTTGCGGGCCGCGACCATGCGCGCCAGACCGTCGCGCCAGTCGACCTCGGTCGGGCCGACGAGCGACACCATCTTCGTCGTGTCGATGGTGACGCCGCCGATGGTTCCGTCGGTCTCCACGAACGTCGCGTCTTTGCCGACGAGCTCGCCGAGGAACTCACACCACTCCTCGAGGTCGACGGCCTGCACGCCGCCCCAGTTCACGATCGTCGCGGGAACCGACGCCGCGCCGAGCAACGCGGGGATCATGCGGATGATGTCGTCCTGGTGGATCGGGTTGAAGCGATTCGGCCGATCGGGATGCACCGGCACCGGCTGACCCGCTTCGATCATCATGAGGTGGAATGCCGGCCACCCACCGTTGTCGCCGTAGGGCACGTTGAGCCGAGCGATCGTGGTGGGTAGGTCGAACAACCGCGCGGAGGTCCGCACCACCGCCTCGGCCGCGATCTTCGCGATGGAATACGTCTCCATCATCACCCGGTGGTTGTCGCCCAGCGCGTCGGCCTCCCCGAGCTCGTGCAATCCCGCAGGTTGATAGACGCCCGTCGTCGAGCAGTGGAGCATCGCCTTCGCAGTCTGGCAATGCTGCATGAGCAGACCCGGGGCCTCCGCGTTCGCGGCAAGGTCGATCTCCCACCGGTTGCTCTTCACCACCGCCAGGTTCAACAGGTAGTCGACATCGCTCGGGACCTTGGTGAAGTCACCGGCCGCGAGATTTGTCTCGATGCACGTGACGCCCGCGGCTTCCAGCTGCGCCCGCGCCGTGGAGTCAGTGAAGCGCGCGAGTCCGAACACTTCGTTGCGTTCAGCGAGCGCGAGCGTGACGGGCAGTGCGACTTGCCCGGTAGGTCCGGTGACGAGAACGCGTTGATTGGTGAGCATGGACGCGCACCCTAGAACAAGTTCTACCGAGCGACGGCCGCGTCGATGCGGTCGATCACATCAACGTCGAGCGGTCCGAGGGCGGCGGCGGCCACACACTCCGCGAGTTCCGCCCGGTTCTTCACGCCCAACACGACCGTGGAAATGCCCGGCATCGACAACCCGTACCGATGCGCGAGCGCGGCCGGCGACTCGCCCAGCTCCCGCGCCAACACGCGGAACGGCGCGGCGCGGGCGAAATCGAGCTGGTCGAGATCCTCCTCCGGTAGTGGACGATCGAACCCATCGGTCAACGCGCCGGCCTGCACCGCCCGAATCCCGAGGACGCCACACCCCCGAGCACTGGCCGCCGCGATGACCGCCCGCGGCTCGAACGGTTCGTCGTGGACGTAGATCGAGCCGGTGGAATCGAGCAGGTTCGCCACGCACTGCACGACCGCGGGTGCCGGATCGTCGGCGATCGCGTCGAGCACGGTACGAGGAAGTGCGATTCCGGTAATCCCCCAAGCGCCGATCCGACCGTCGGCCACCAACCGCTCGAACGCGGGACGCACCTCCTCCACGTAGCGCGTCCACGGCGTGGCCAACTTGGCCGCGGTGTTGGCAAACCGCGGCTGCACGTAGCCGTCCGGGACGATATCGGAATGCAGGTACAACGCATCGGCCCGATCGACGCCCAGCGTCTCCAACGAACGGGCCACCGAGCGCTCGACCCGATTCCAGACCTCGCCCGGCCCGGGATCGCCGATCATGACCTTGGTGCCCACGCGCACACCCTCGGGGAGACCACCGCCAAACGCTTCGCCGACCACCCGTTCGGCCTCACCCCGCCCGTACATCGGGGCCACATCGAGCAAGGTGATGCCGGCATCCACTGCCGCTCGCACGGTGAGTACGGCCTCTTCGCGTGAGGTCTCACCCCAGCCTTGGCCGAGCCCACCCCCGCCGAGGGTCAGCTCGCTCACGGAACCCAACGGACCGAAGGGACGGGTCTTCATCACATTCCAAACTGTCGGAGGATCGCGTCGGCCTGCGCGTTAGGAAGGTACGAGCCGCCGTCGACGACCAGGTTGTGGCCGGTGATGTACGACGCGAGCGGCGACGCGAGGAAAACCACCGCGTTGGCGACGTCGTCGGCCGAGCCCACCCGCGCCATCGGGGTTGCCGCGTCCACCGCCGCCCGCAATGATTCGTCACCGAGCACACCCGCGGTCAGTGGCGTCTCGATGAGTCCCGGCGACACACAGTTGACCCGGATCGCGGGCGCGTACTCGAGCGCCGCGTCCATGGTGAGTGAGATCACTCCCGCCTTGGCCGCGGAGTACGGACCTTCGAAACGCGTCGGTCGCACACCCGACACCGACGCATGGTTCACAATGCACCCGCCGGATTCGCGCATGAGCGGTACCGCGGCACGGATGCCATGGAACGTGCCCGCGAGATTCACACCGATGAGCTTCGCCCACGCGCGGTCCGAGTACTCGTGCAACGGACGCGCCGCGCCTACACCCGCGTTGTTGAACAAGATCGACATCCCACCGAGCGCCTCAGCCGCGGCGTTAATCGCAGCCGCGCACGCGTCCGGGTCGGAGACGTCGGCGGTGAACGCGCGACCGTCGACCGACGCTGCGATCGCTACGCCGGCCGCGTCGTCGATGTCGACGATCGCGATCGACGCGCCTTCTTCGTGCATACGGCGCGCCGTCGCGGCACCGATCCCCGACGCGCCGCCCGTGACGACCGCGCGTTGACCGTCAAGAAGTCCCATCGCAGGATGATACGAAGAGGCGCGCCTCTCGGATCCCCACCACGCGAAACGGGGGAGGCCGAAGCCTCCCCCGTTCGTCAGTGCTGGTAGTGCTCTCGTATTACTTGCCGGCGAGCACCGCGTCCTTGAACGCCTTCAACGGTGTGATGCGGGCCTTCTTCGATGCGGCAATCTTGATGGCCTCACCGGTAGCCGGGTTGCGACCCATGCGGGCAGCACGCTCGACTCGGGCGAACTTGGCGAAGCCCGAGATCGCGACCGGGTCACCCTTGGCGACAGTTTCGGTCACAACATCGGTAAAGGCCGCCAAAAAAGCGTCCGTGGCCTTCTTCTCGGATCCTGTGCGCTCGGCAAGCGCGGCGACCAACTCTCTGCGGTTCAACTGACTACTCCTCCAGTTGCGGCTTGTACGACGGGGTCAGCCTGGCATGCACAGTGCGGGAAAGGACGGATTTCCAGGCACTTTTGCCAATCTCGAAACTAAGATTGGCGGCAATTGAGCGCGTCTGTCCGATTCTCGGGACGAGCGAAGGCGCCCAAGAAGGCTTGGGCCTTTCTTTGCACGGCGAAACACCACTCATCCGTCGGCGTTTCCTACGGTGCCCGCCATGGATATCAAGACCCTGTTCGGACTCCCCGCGCACGCGTTGCTCGTCCACGTTCCGATCGTGCTCATCCCGCTCGCGGCAATCGGCGCGGCCGGCGTGTGGTGGGAACCGTGGCGCAAGCGTTTCGGGTGGGCGACCGCCGCGATCCTCCTGGTGGCGGGCATCTTCACCCAGCTCGCGATCACGAGCGGCAAGACGTTGAAGCATCAGCTCGAAAGCACCGCGTTGCTGCGCGCGCACACGCGCATCGCCGAAGACCTTCGTCCGTTCTTGCTGCTGTTCTTCATTGCGCTCGTTGCCTTCCTGCTCCTCGAACGTCGTCAACGGGCCACGGGAACAGTCACCATGAGGAACCCGATGCTCATCGGCACGTTCGTTGCCACGCTGCTCCTTGCCGGCGTGTCGAACTACCGGGTCGCGCGGATCGGGCACACCGGCGCCAAGGCGGTCTGGCAACCGAAGATCACGCGCGAGGCACGCAAGAACGGTCAGGGCACGCAAGAGTCCCGCTGACCGGGCCACCGGGTGGCAGAGTCACCGAGTGGCGACGACGTGGAACGAGGTGCTCGAACGCGCCGTCGTCGCGCTCGGTGGTGACGACCGTCCGGGCCAACGCGCGTTGGCGGGAGCCGTCGCCGACGCCATCGCCGGTCCACATCACCTCGTCGCCGAGGCACCGACCGGCTCCGGCAAGGGCCTCGCGTACCTGGCGCCGATCGTTGCGTCCGGTGCGAAGGTGGTCGTCGCGACCGCGACGCTCACATTGCAAGATCAGCTCTGGAGCAAGGACCTCCCGCTGTTGCGCGAGCACGGTGGCGTCGAGTTCGCGGGTGCGCTCCTCAAAGGGCGCGGCCAGTACGTGTGTCGCGCCAAGCTCGAACGAGCACGCGCGGGTCAACCGCTCCTCGACGAACGCCCCGGACCCACCCTCGAGCGAGACGTCGAACGGCTCGTGCGGTTCGTCGCGTCGTCCCCGACCGGCGATTTCGCGGAGGTCGACGTGGCCGACGCGTCCCGACGCGTCGCGAGTTGTGCGCCGCGTGAGTGTCCCGGCGCGAACAAGTGCGACGACGGCGACAACTGCTTCGCCGAACACGCCCGGCGCCGGGCGAGCAATGCTGACATCCTCATCGTGAACCACGCGCTCTACTGCGCCCACCTTGCTTCGGGAGGATCCGTGCTCCCCGAGCACGATCTCGTGGTGTTCGATGAGGCCCACGGCCTGGCCGACGTGGCGACCACCGCGTTCGGTATCGACCTTGCACCCGGAGGCCTCCGCCAACTTGCCGGTCGGTTGACGGGAGTGGGCGTGAGCCGCGGCGATGCGGATCCGCTGGCGGCGGCGGCGGACGCACTCGAACGGGCGTTGGAGAAGGCCGACGGGCGTCTCGATCCCACCACGGGTGCTGTCGCCGATGCACTCGGGAGTGCGGCGGAGCGCCTCGCCGGCGCCATCCCGTCGATCGACGCGAGCGGTGACCCGACCGCGGCCGCGCAGACGACGCAACTCGCGGCGTCTCGACTCGACGCGCTCCGCCGGCTACGCGCGCCCGATCCCGACGAAGTGGTGTGGGCCGAACGCGAGACATTGCACCTCGCCCCCATCGACGTCTCCAAGATCCTCTCGGCGCGACTGTTCGCGCTCACACCAGCGGTCCTCACCTCCGCGACCCTCGGCGGCGGCGCGCGCTTCGCGGCGCTGACGCGTCGGCTCGGCCTCGACGTGAACGCGGCGCCCGGTCCGATCACCAAGGTGGAAGACGACGAAGAAGTCCAGCGGCCGGGACTCGGGTACGTGGATCTCTCCGTGGAGTCGCCGTTCGACTTTCGCGAGCAAGCGCTGCTCTACGTACCTCGCCATCTTCCCGAGCCGCGAGACCCGAAATGGCCAGAGGCCGCGACCGCGGAGACCGCGCGCCTGGTGGAAACCGCCGGCGGACGCGCGTTGATTCTCTGCACGTCGCGCGCGGCAGTCGATCGCATGGCGGCCGCATTGCGAGCGGAGACCGATCACCCGATCCTTGTGCAAGGCGAGACCGCCAAGGCCGTGCTGCTCGAGCAATTCGGTTCGGAGGAGCAGTCGTGTCTCGTCGCGACCCGCAGCTTCTGGACCGGTGTCGACATTCCCGGGCCGAGTTGTGTCCTCGTGGTGCTCGATCGACTTCCGTTCTCGCGTCCCGACGATCCTCTCGCGCAGGCGCGGCGGGAGAATGCCGAACGCCACGGAGGGTCCGGCTTCGGTGATGTCGATCTCCCCGCGGCTGCACTGGTCCTCGCCCAGGGCGCGGGTCGCCTCATTCGGACTCGCACCGATCGCGGCGTGG
>JANYLF010000322.1 GCA_025357995.1 Acidimicrobiia bacterium
TTGATCAGCTGTTGGGTGATCGTCGATCCTCCCTGATCGATCCCGCCCGCGCCGACGTTCGACATCAGCGCGCGAACGGCCGACTTCACGTCGATACCGTCGTTCGAATAGAAGGTGCGATCCTCCGTGGAGATGACTGCCTGGCGCATCACCTTCGGTACCACACTCAGCGCCACCGGCTGCCGGTCGAGGTCGCCCAGCCGGTCGTAGGGCGCGCCGTTCATGTCGTACAACGTGGTGGGGTCCTCGAGCGCGCGCAGTTGAGGCCCGACCTTGCCCGAGTACTGGGCGCTTGCCGCGATCTTCTCAACGCCGGGCGCGAGCGCGACGAAACAGACGCCGAGGCCGAGGCCTCCGAGTACGAGAATGGTGACGAGTCGGACTAGCCGGTTCGAACGGTGCATGAGCAGTTACCAGGATCGCACACCGACGCCCGCGGATCGGGTCACGGCCCACGGTCGGCGCCCGTATTCCTTGCGGGATCCGGCTGATTCAGTCGGTCGCCGAGCAGACTCCGCACTTCGTCAAGGCCGAGATCTGCCGCGGGTATCCGCCGTTCGACCGCGCCATCGGGGCCCGCGAACACGAGCACACCGGCGCTCACCGGGAGGCCGACGCTCACCTCGACCGCGAGCGCGTAGGCCGCGAGTTGCAGGCGGTATTCCTCCACCCGCGCGTCGAGCGCGAGATCATTCTCGATCCGGTCGGTCTTGTAGTCCACGATCACCAGACCGTCGTCGGTCCTTACGAGCAGATCGATATATCCCTCGATCACCCGATCGCTGATGGGCGCGGCCACGTACATCTCGCGAAACGCTTCGCCGCCGCCGCTCGCCGCGAGCTGCACGATCTCGGCGCCGAGGATCGACCGAACCGCGTCGACGATCTCACTCTGGTGATCGGAGAGTCCCTCCACCTGCGCGGCCGCGGCCGCGAGCGCGTCGAGGTTCGCCGCGGCTACCAGGTCTACGTCTTGCAGCACGGCGTGGACCGCGCGCCCAAATGCCGTGGCGGCGCGTCCGTGCCTCCATCCGGGCACGACGCTGTCCACCTCGGCGAGGTCCGCCTCCGGTTCGGCCGCCGGGGTGAACTCCCAATCGAGAACACTTCCGACTCGACGCAGTGCGGTCGCGGAGATCGTGCGCGGGCGACGCCGGGCGGCGAGCAATGTGTCGCGCTGCTCGATCCACGCGGTGCGGGCCGCCGCGTCGAACTCGATCGGGATCGATGAGTCCGAACCGGCCGTCACGATCGGCGCCGCGGGCGGCCTGCACACCCGCCAACAGGTGTCAGGAGCCGCCTGCGAGTGCTTCCACACCAGCCCGGCGAACGATTCCACTTCTTCGATGTGATGCGCGGCAATCAACAGGTGGTCACGAGCGCGCGTACACGCCACGTAGAGGAGCCGACGCTTCTCTTCGCCATCCATCTCGGCCTCGAGATCCGAGAGGCGGTCGAACCCGCTGGTCGCAACGTCGCTCCGCGCCGCCAGGCCGATTTCGTCGCCATCCCACCGCACGTGGAATCGGTTCCGGCGCGCCGTCATCTTGGTGGTGAGCCCGGAAACCACCGTGATCGGAAACTCCAGGCCCTTCGCGCCATGAATTGTCATGATGCGCACCGCGTGATCGTCGGCCTCGGGCAGCAGCGGCTCGTGCACCCGCGCCATCTCGGATCGTTGCAACTCGGCCCATCCGACGAACGCGACGAGATCGGCCGATTGCGATGCCTCGAAGAGACGCGCTTGATCGATGAAGAAGCGGATCCGCCGCCAGCCGTCTCGCGCACGACGCTCGGCGAGCCCAAGCGTCATCACATGCCGGTCGCGCACGATCCACTCGATGAGTGCGCTCGGCGAGGTGTGCCACCGCGCGGCGCGCAGCTCGTCGAGAAACGCGACCGCAGCCATGACTGGATGATCGACCGCCAGCCCGGGGCGCGCGGCGCCAAGGTTCCACTGGCCGCCCGCATGCGCGTAGGTCACGAGATCGTCGTCCCCGCATCCGAGTATCGGCGATCGCAGCGCGGCCACCAACGCGACCGCGTCGGTGCCGTACGCGATCGCCCGCAGGATCGAGAGCAGATCGCGTATCTCTTGGGTCTCGTAGACGAGCGTTCCGGTCTCCGCACGGAAGTCCACGCCCCGGTCGCGCAGCGCGTCCATCAGCCCGCCGAGCGACGTACGCGTGGGCACCAAGATCGCGATGTCGTCCGGGCGCGCCGGGCGCCAGCCCGCTTCATCGTCTTCGACGGGCCAGTCCTCGGGCGCGACAAGGATGGCCGCGACCGCGTCGGCCACGGTGTGGGCTTCGAGCTCCCGCAGGGCCGGGGCGCGCAACCCTTCCTCCTTGCTGTGCGGTTCACCGAGCAGCGCGACGCGATGATCCCGCCCGCTGTCGTCGGCGCTCCGATGGGCCGCGAGCGGTTCGTAGCGCGGTCGTCGTCCGGGGATCTCCTCGGCCATCAGCTCGCCGAATGCGTGATTCACCCATCCGAGCACGGGCGCGACGGTCCGGAAGTTGGTCGAGAGTCGCACCGATTCACCGGCGAATCGATCGCGGGCGGTAAGGAAGAGCTCGATATCGGCCCGCCGGAATCGGTAGATCGACTGTTTCGGGTCCCCCACGAAGAAGAGCCGTTCGGGCACCACCGGAATCGCCCTCCAATCGGTACCGGGTTCGTGATCGCCGACCACCGCGGCGATCAGCGTGGCGAGCTCCACTTGAATCGGGTCGGTGTCCTGAAACTCGTCGACGAGCAGGCGGGTATAGCGCGCGTGCAATGCGGCGCGCGCGCCGGAATGTTCACGGAGGAGTTGGCGAGCGAACACCAGCAAATCGTGGAACTCGAGCCGACCGTCGCGCCGGCGCTCCTGCGCAGAGGCGACTGTGAAGCGCGCGACCTCTCCGGCCAGCACGCGCAGCACGGCATCCGCCGTCGCGTTGAACACGTCGTCGAGCGCGGCTTCGGCCTCGATGATCTGGAGAGCGACGGCTGCCTTTTCTTCCTTGCCGCCCCAGTTCGCCGCGGTGCCCGCGCTGCGGTGCACCCAGTTCTTCTTCGACCGGCGCTTCCACGCGATGAGACGGATCAACTCGCGATCCGAGCCGTTCACCATGACCTGTTGCATCGTCTCGATCTCGGTTCGAAATCCGAGAATGCGTTCGGCCAACTTGTCGTCCGGGATCTCCAGGCAGCGCGCGAACAGTGGACCGAATCCGACCATCGCCGCCCGGGCCTCATCGCGCGTCACGGTCGGTTCGATCACCGGGGAGTCGAGGATCGGTTCCAGGCGATCCCAGTTGTCGGCGAAAACCGCAGCGACCTCTCGCAGTGAGGGCAGGCGATCGTGATCGATGCGTACGTCGAGTCGGCGCGCCAAGGAG
>JANYLF010000078.1 GCA_025357995.1 Acidimicrobiia bacterium
ATTCACGTCGACGGTGTCGATGTGGTGATCCACTACGACCCGCCTGAGGATCACAAGGCGTACATCCACCGATCCGGGCGCACCGCGCGCGCCGGCGAGGTCGGCGTTGCCGTGATGCTCTCGATGTGGAACGAGGAGAACGACGTTCGGGTCATCCAACGTCGGTTGCAACTCGACCGTCCGATCGTCGAAGTCTTCTCCAACGACCCCCGACTCGCCGACCTGCGCAACTGGGATTCCACCGTCGTTGCCGACGAAGCGGTCGGCTAAGGCGAGTTAGCGGCCCTCGAACTCGGGGGCGCGGCGTTCCATGAAGCTGAGCAGGCCTTCTTGGAAGTCTTGGGTGCGCATGAGCGCGACGAGTTGCAGCAGCACGTGTTCGGCGTGGCTGCGGAAGTCCTCGTTCTGGCCGGCGCGGAAGAGCTTCTTCATCGCCTGAATCGCGAGCGGCGCGTTGGCCGCGATCTCTCCGGCCCAGTCCCGGGTGACGGCCATGAGGTCGGTGTCGGGCACCACCTCGTTGAGGATCCCGTACTCCTTGGCCTGATCCGCGGTGAGGTCACGACCCAGGTACGCGATCTCCGCGGCCTTGGCCCAGCCGACGAGCCGCGGGAGATACCACGTGCCGCCACTCTCCGGCACGATCGCGCGCTTCGCGAAACCGGGCAGGATGCGCGCCGAGCTTGCCGCGAGGCGCAGGTCGCAGCCGAGCGCGAGATCGAAGCCGTAGCCGGCGGCCGCGCCGTTGATCGCCGCGATGATCGGCTTGTCCATTTCCTGCAGCGTGACGGTCGGGAGGTCGCTCGTGCGACTGAGCGCGCCACCGGCACCAGCACCGTCGACGTTGCCGCCGCCACCGATACCGGTGCCCGCCATTGCATCCTTGATATCGAGACCGGAACAGAATCCGGCGCCCGCACCCGTGATGATGGCGACGCGCACGCCGCGGTCGCGCTCCACTCGTTCGATCGCCTCACCGAGTTGCACCAGCATCGCCACGGAGATCGCGTTCCGTCGGTGCGGACGGTTCAATGTGATCGTCGCGACGTGCCCGTCGACGTCGTACAACACCTCTGACTCGGCGGCCGGTTCGTCAACCACGTCATCGCATCCGATCTTGGGGGGATCCGGTTCTGCCGCGTGGGCGGGAAGGTCGCAGCACCCGGCGATCGGCGGGGTGACGCTTCGCGCTGGCAGCCACATGGTGCGAGGTGCGAACCGGCATGACGCGTACGTCGGTGTCGGCGTCGTCGGGTTCCACGATGTCGATCATCCCGCGCCGACGGGCCTCACGATGTGCCTGCAATCGCTCGATTCGGCGAGCCCGCTGCCGCTTGACCGCCCGCCGCCGGAGCAACACGACGCCGATGAGCAGCATGCCGAGCACGAGGCCAACGGTTTTGAGGACCGAACCGAGGGTGGTGCCGCCGTCCGAGCTGCCGCCGTCCGAGCTGCCGCGTGGCGGACTTGACGCAACCGCGGCGCCCGCCCCGGCCACGATCGAGGGCGCCTTCGCCGGCGACTTCGGCGTCGAGACGGTACGGCCGGCCTTGCCGTGCGGGCCTGCGGCCTTCACCGCGGTGGCTCCGAGGACGGCGGTCGGACAGGTTGCGCGACCCGTCCCGCGGCGTCCTTCGAACGGCCGGACTCGAACGGGTGGCACCTGAGCCGGGGTCGGGCCGCCGTCGACGCCCGCGAATCCTTGATCGAGGAGGTAACTCGCCCACCCGGTGTCGTCCCACGTGCCCATGACGACCGCGATGAGCGTGCGACCGTCGCGACGCGCCGCGGTGATGAGTGTGCGGCTGGCCTGCTTCGTGTACCCGGTCTTGAGCCCGATCGCGCCGGGATACGAGCTGAGGAACCCGCGGTTGTGATTGAGGAGCCGCCGACCGGCGCCCGTCGGATCCGTGAACTCGTACCGCACCAAGCTCGCGGGCCCGGCGATTGCGGGAACGGCGAGTGCGTTGCGGGCCACGATCGCGAGGTCGTACGCGCTCGACGTCGTGCCGCCTTCGAACCCTTGTGCACCGTCGAGACCGGCGGGGTCGTGGAATGCGGTGTTCTGCAAGCCGAGGCGCTTCCCGGTGGTGTCCGCCATGGTGGCGAAGTGCGCGAGGTCACAGCCCGTGTTCTCGGCCATGGCGTACGCGGCGTCGTTCGCCGAGATGATCATCAGGGAGTGGAGGGCCTGGTCGAGCGTCCAGACACTCCCTTCCTTCATGTCGATCCGCGATGCGGGTTGCGCCGCGGCCAGCCGGCTCACGTTGAGCGTCGCCGACAGAGGGAGATGCTCCACGGTGACGAGCGCGGTCAGCACCTTGATGGTCGACGCGGTGTAGTGCGGATCGTGCGCGCCCTTCGCGAGTAGGACCGTGCCGCGGTCGGCGTCGACGAGGATGTACGAGGTCGGGACCTGCGTGGCAGGTGGACCCGCCGCCGACGCCGTCGTGGGCGCAGCGAGGGCCGCGAGCATCGAGAAGGCCAGGAGCATCGGAGCCAGAAGCAGCCGACGCGACCGGGCAGGGCGGGAACGCGTCATGCGCCCCCGAGGCTAGTGGCGGAACCGGTCGAATCCGTGCCTCACGGCACCCGGAGCGCGCACTCGGTCACCGTCCGCGCGAAGTATTCGGTCCGGTCAGTCGCGCCGTCGCGTGCCACCATGGCCTGGTGCCCCAGGACAACCGAGTCTCTCGACGCATCGCGGCCATTGGCGAGTCGGCCACCCTTGCGGTGGACGCGAAGGCCAAGGCCCTCAAGGCCGCCGGCGAGCCCGTGGTCGGCTTCGGCGCGGGTGAGCCCGATTTCGCGACTCCCGATCACATCGTGGAGGCAGCAATTGCAGCCTGTCGGGACTCGGCCAACCATCGGTATTCGCCGACGGCCGGTCTGCCCGAACTGCGCCGCGCCATCGCCGACAAGACCGCGCGGGACTCGGGCTACGGCTGCATTCCGAGCCAGGTGCTCGTCACGAACGGCGGCAAGCACGCGGTCTACAACACGTTCCAGACACTGCTCGACCCGGGCGATGAGGTGCTCCTGCCTGCGCCCTATTGGACCACGTACCCCGAGGCCATCGCGCTCGCCGGCGGTCAAGAGATCGTCTTGCCCACGACTGCGGCGTCGGGGTTTCGGGTCACCGTCGACCAACTCGAGGAGGCTCGCACCCCGAACACGAAGGTGCTGCTCTTCGTGTCGCCATCGAACCCGACCGGCGCGGTCTATCCGGTGGAAGAGGTCGAAGCGATCGGGCGGTGGGCCGTCGAGCACGGCATCTGGGTCGTCACCGACGAGATTTACGAACACCTCACGTTCGGCGATCACGAATTCGCGTCGATGCCGGCGCGCGTCCCGGCGCTGGCCGACCGGTGCGTGGTGCTCAACGGTGTGGCCAAGACGTACGCGATGACGGGATGGCGCGTCGGGTGGATGATCGGCCCCGAAGACGTGATCGGCGCGGCCACGAACCTCCAATCGCATTCCACGTCGAACGTGGCGAACGTGACCCAACGCGCTGCGCTTGCCGCGGTTTCCGGCGACCTCGCGGCCGTCGCGATGATGCGCGATGCGTTCGAACGGCGGGGCAAGACGATGCATTCGATGCTGAGCGCCATTCCCGGCGTGGTGTGCGTGGAACCACAGGGCGCGTTCTATTGCTTCCCGAGCTTCGAAGGCGTGCTGGGCCGTGAGCTCGGTGGCCGGACGGTGACGACCACGTTGGAGCTGGCCGAGGTGCTGCTCGAGGTGGCCAAGGTAGCGATCGTGCCGGGCGAAGCCTTCGGCGCGCCCGGCTACGCCCGCCTCTCATTCGCGCTCGGTGACGAGGACCTCGAGGTCGGGGTCAACCGCATCGCCGAGTTCCTCGCCTGATCAAGGAGCCTTCACTCTTGAGCGACGCCGCACAACAGCGTGTCCTAGTTCCTAATCGGCGGAGCGGGGCCCGACCGGCCCGGCCCGCAGGGCCAAGAGGGGAAGAGTCGTGAACGAACGTGTCCTCGTCACCGAAGAGCTGGCCGATCGGGGCCTTGAGCACATGCGCGCGGCCGGGCTGGAGGTGGATGTTCAGCTCGGGCTCTCGCCTGACGAGCTGATCGCCACGATTCCGGGCGCGGCGGCCCTGGTGATTCGCAGTGCGACCCAGGTGACCGCCGACGTGCTCGCCGCGGGCGCCGACCTCGTCGTGGTGGGACGCGCCGGCATCGGGCTCGACAACGTGGACGTTGCCGCGGCGACCCAACGCGGCGTGATGGTCGTCAACGCGCCGCAGTCGAACGTGATTTCCGCGGCCGAGCAGACGATCGCGTTGCTGCTCGCCCAGGCGCGCAACATCCCTCAGGCCGACCGCGACCTCAAGGCCGGGAAGTGGAACCGGTCGCGCTGGACCGGCGTGGAGCTTCACGGCAAGACGCTCGGAGTGGTGGGACTCGGTCGGGTCGGCGTGCTCGTCGCGCAGCGTTGTCTCGCGTTTGGCATGCGCCTCGTGGCGTACGACCCTTACGTGAGTGCGGAGCGCGCGCGTCAGCTCGGGGTGGAGCTCGAACCCGATCTGGGCCGATTGGTCTCCACGGCCGACTTCCTCACGATTCACCTCCCGAAGACGCCTGAGACGCTCGGCCTGTTCAACGCGGAGCTGCTCGCGCGCGCCAAGCCGGGATTGCGGATCGTCAATACGGCCCGCGGCGGAATCATCGACGAAGCCGCGCTGGCCGACGCGTTGGCGAACGGTCCGATCGGCGGCGCCGCGATCGACGTCTTCGCCGCGGAGCCCACGACGGAATCGCCATTGTTCGCGCTCGAGAATGTGGTCGTCACACCGCACCTCGGAGCATCCACGAACGAGGCGCAGGACAAGGCGGGCCAGACCATCGCGGAGATGGTGGTGCTCGGCTTGGCCGGCGAGTTCGTACCGTTCGCGGTGAACCTGGCGGCGAGCGAGGCCAACGCGACCGTCGCGCCGTTCCTGCCGCTCGTCGAACGTCTCGGGCAGCTCTTCACCGGTTTGGCCGGGGGAGTGGTCGACGAGTTGCAAGTCTCCTTCGAGGGTCAGATCGCCGACTACGACTGCAAAGTGCTCACACTCGCCGCGCTCAAGGGTGTGCTCGCACCCGTCGTCGACGAGCCGGTGAGCTTTGTGAACGCGCCGGCGATTGCCAAGGAACGCGGCCTCGAGGTGCGCGAGTCGAAGCTGGGGGCCACCCACGACTACGTGAACCTGGTGGAACTGCGCGGTTCTTACGGGGGACGCGAGACCCACGTGGCCGGAACGCTGTACGGCAAGCAGGGCTCACCACGGATCGTCGGCATCGACGATCACGTGATCGACGTCCCGCCATCGGCCCACATGGTCGTGGTGCGCAACTCCGATGTGCCGGGCATCATCGGTAAGGTCGGCATGATCCTCGGCGACGCCAAGGTCAACATCGACGACATGGTTGTGGGCCGCACCAACTCGGGTCAGGCTGCCCTCATGGCGTTGTCGACGACCACGCCCGTGACCGACGATGTGATCGCGGCCCTGCGTGCCGAGGACGGCATCCTCGACGCCCGCGCCATCGAACTCGGCTGACACCCCGAACTTGCGTCAATTTCCCACCCGTCAGGTGGGAAATTGACGCAAGTTGAGTGGTCAGCGTTTGGCCGCGCGCATTCCGTCGTCTTCCGCGGCCGCAACGTCGCGGTAGCAGCGGTCGGCGTGGGTTCGGTCGTACGCGAACCCGCCCGGCTGGTGGTAGATGCCGCTCGCGCGCTTGCCCTTGATCGGATGCGTGAGGGGGCAGTTGCCGTCCGGGTCGGGGTCGACGTTCGCCTCGGGTTCCGCGCTCGGCCCGACCGTTGGACTGACCGTTGGACTTGGGGCAGGTACCGGCCTCGGTGGCATCGGGAATGGTTGCGGCTCGTAGGTGACGCCGGCGGTGTCGGGCGTGCGGGACGCGAGGTATTTCCAAGCCGCGAACGCCACTCCGGCGACGACACCGGCGATTGCACCACGACGCATGAAGGGTTTCACGATCTCAGTCTCGCACGGTGGGCCGGAAATGGCGTTGACCCTGCACCGAATCCGTGCGACACTGTTGCTTCCTATGTCAGTAGCGCCGCGTATCCAGAACCTGCTCCTTACCTAGGGGCGAGCGCCCCAAGAGGTCGCTCGCCGTTTCACCCTCTCTGCCCTCGGGCCGGGAGGGTTTTTGTTTGCCAAAAACCAGAACCCCCGAAACGCAACAACGAGAGGAACCCGATGGACAGGGTGCTGATCTTCGATACGACACTCCGGGATGGCGAGCAGTCGCCCGGTATCGCGCTCGACGTGGGCGAGAAGCTCGAGATCGCAGAACAACTCGCGCGCCTCGGGGTCGACATCATCGAGGCCGGGTTCCCCATCGCGAGTGACGGCGACTTCGAAGCCGTCGAAGCGATCGCGAAATCGGTGAAGGGCCCGATCATCACGGGGCTGTCCAGGACCGGGTTCAAGGACATCGACCGCGCTTGGGAGGCCGTGCGCCACGCGGAGCGCAATCGGATCCACGTGTTCATCGCGACATCCGAGATCCACATGAAGAAGAAGCTGCGCATGACGCGCGACCAGGTGAAGGCCGAGGTCGCGGCCGGCGTGGCTCGGGCCAAGAGCTACACCTCGGACATCGAGTACTCGCCCGAAGACGCATTCCGATCCGACCCGGAGTTCATGGTCGAGGTGTGTCAGATCGCGGTCGACAACGGTGCGACCACACTGAACATCCCCGACACTGTCGGCTTCGGCGTACCCGAAGACTTCGGCAAGCTCATCGCCTACGTGATCGACATGGTCAAGGGCGAATACGTCGTCTCCACCCATTGCCACAACGACCTCGGCCTCGCAGTCGCGAACTCGCTCGCGGGGGTGGCCAACGGGGCTCGTCAGGTGGAGTGCGCGATCAACGGTCTCGGTGAACGGGCCGGCAACGCCGCGCTGGAGGAAGTGGTCATGGCGATCAAGACGCGCTCGGACTACTTCCAGGGGCTCGACACGGGCATCAAGACCGAGGAGCTGTCCCGCGCGTCACGGTTGGTCTCGCGGCTCACGGGATACCCGGTGCAGTTCAACAAGGCGATCGTCGGCCGCAACGCCTTCGCTCACGAGGCCGGGATACACCAGCACGGAGTGCTTGCCGATCCGGAGACGTACGAGATCATGGATGCGGGTACGGTCGGCCAGGAAGCCGCACAGATCGTGCTGGGGAAGCACTCCGGGCGCCACGCCTTTGCCGACTCGTTGGGAAAGATGGGCCTGCACTTGCAGGGCGATGGGCTGAACCAGGCGTTCGTCCGGTTCAAGGAACTTGCCGATCGCAAAGTCCAGATCACCGAGGCCGACCTCGAAGCCATCGTGGCGGAAGAGTTGGGCACCGGCATCGTCCACCGCTTCTCGATCGTGAGCTTCGACGTGCGCGGCGGCACCCAGGCCACGCCAAGTGCCCACGTCGTGTTGCTCGACGGTGACACCAAGGTCGAAGGTCACGGCGAAGGCAACGGCATGATCGACGCGGCGATCGCGGCCATCGCGGCGGCGTCGGGGGTGAGTGGCACCCTCAACGAGTTCCACGTGTCGTCGGTGACCGGCGGCGGTGACGCACTCGGCGATGTGGTGTTGCAACTCGATGCGGCCGGTATCCGAGCGAGTGGTCGCGGTGTCTCCACCGATGTGGTGGAGGCCTCCGCACGCGCGTACCTGGCGGCGGTCAACAAGATCGTCCGGCTGCGCGAACGGCCCGAGGTGCGCGAACGCGTTGTCGGACCATGAGCCGCGGAGTGACCACCGAGAACCGTTGGGTCGACGCGGAGCACGCCCGTGCGTACCTCGCGAATCGCGAGTCGATCCCGTATCGCGCCGAGGGTATGGCGGTACTCGCGCAGTTTGTTCCGGCCGAGGTCGAGCGCGTGCTCGACCTCGGCACGGGTGACGGCGTGCTCATGGCCTTGATGCGCGAGCTGCGACCGAGCGCGAGCGGGCTGGCATCGGACTTCTCGGAGGAGATGCTCGGGCTCGCACGCGCGCGATTCGCCGAGGACAACGCAGTCGAGGTGGTTGCTCACGACCTCGACGTCCCGTTGCCGGCGACGTGGGGAGAATTCGATCTCGTCGTGAGCAGCTTCGCGATCCATCATGTGAACGACGTACGCAAGCGCGCGCTCTATGGCGAGGTGTTCGACCGGCTGGCACCGGGCGGAGTGTTCCTCAACCTCGAACACGTCGCGTCACCCACGCCCGAGCTCCATGTCGACTTCCTGACGGCGCTCGGCATCACGGTCGACCAGGACGATCCGTCGAACATCCTCGCTCCGGTCGAGGACCAGCTCTGCTGGCTCCGCGGCGTTGGATTCACGCAGGTCGACTGCCACTGGAAGTGGCGCGAACTCGCGCTCCTCTCCGGCTCGTCCGGCTTCGGCCGGGCCGCGGCGGTCCGTTCAGGCTGACGCGGCCGGGACGCCTCCCGAGCTGTTCGCCTCCACTGGTCCCTCGCTCCGGCTTATGTGCATATGGGTTTTGGAGGTATCCGAAGAACTTGTTCAAGGTTTTGCCGCTCGGCGACCGATACCTGATCTGGGTATTGGCTGACTGGGAGGCAACATCATGGATTACCACGACTTTCTCACCTACCTCTTCGACCGGGATCAGACCCGCGAGCTGGCCGTCGAACTCGGCGTTGCCGTCGATGAGGCGATCTACCACGCGCGTTCGCTCGCACAGATTCCCGCGTAACTGCGCGGTCTGAGCACGCGCGCCTCCGTCCGCTCCGACGGGTGACAGGATCGCGAGCGTGACGTCGTCATCAACGTTTCCGCCGCCGGGTTGGTACTCCGACCCGTGGCAGGTGGCGCGCTGGCGATGGTGGGACGGACAGACGTGGTCGGGCTACACCGACCACTTCTACGGCCCACCGTCGATCGACGCGTATCCCTTGGTGCGACCGGGGTCGGTTGACGAGACCCAACCGATCCGCGCCGGCTGGACCGCCCTGCTCGGCGCCCTGTGCGGCGTGGCACTTTCGTTCCTGGTCTATGTGCTTTGTGCACCGATTGGGATCGGACGTGGGAACCCGCTCGTCGCGCTCGCCGCACAGTGCGGCCTGTGGTTCGGGCTACTCGGCGCCTGCATCGTTGCGGTCCGCCGACACGGCACCGGTTCGCTCACCGACCTAGGCCTGCGAGTTCGATGGGTCGACCTTGCGATCGGACTGGGCGCCGGGATAGCGGCGCTCATCGGCGTTGGAAGAATCGCCAGTCTGCTCAAACTCATCGGCATCGAGGCGCACCGCGAGTCGCTCGTGGATCCGCTCAAGCGGGGACCGCTCACCGTGGTGGTCATCTTCGTCATCGCGGTGATCGGCGCTCCGTTCGTGGAGGAACTCTTCTTCCGCGGTCTGCTCATGAGCGGCTTGGTCAACCGATGGGGCGCGGCCGTCGGAATCACGGCTCAGGCGATCCTCTTCGGTCTCGTCCACCTCAGCCGCGTCGACGCCCGCGCCAACCTCGGCGTGTTTCTGCTCATCGCGCCGCTCGGCGCCGCGCTGGGGATCATGCGCCACAGCTTCAAACGCCTCGGCCCCGGGATATTCACCCACGCGGTCTACAACGCGATCATCGTCACCATCGTCCTCGCCCGCTAATCCCGCCTTATGTGCAGGGTAGGTACGAGGGTCGGCGTGCCTCGAATGCGGTGATCGTGTCGGCGTGGGTCACGGTCAGCGCGATGTCGTCCAGCCCGTTCAGGAGCCGGTGCTGGTGGTGGTCGTCGAGGTCGAACGGTTCGTCGAGATCGATGCTCGGCACCGCCACGCGACGATCGACCACGTCGACCACGATCTCGATCGACGGGTCGTCCTCGACCGCGCGCATAATTCGCTCCACGACCGGTTGCGGCACGATCACTGGGACGAGTCCGCCCTTGAGTGCGTTGTTGCGGAAGATGTCGGCGAAGCGCGACGAGATCACCGCGCGGAAGCCGTAGTCCTGGAGGGCCCAGACTGCGTGTTCGCGTGACGAACCCGTGCCGAAGTTCGGACCCGCGACCAGGATTTCGGCGCCGTCGTGGCGACTCTGGTTCAGCACGAAGTCAGACCGCTCCCTCCACTCGGAAAACAGGCCTTCACCGAAGCCGGTGCGCTCCACGCGCTTGAGCCACTCCGACGGGATGATCTGGTCGGTATCGACATCGGATCGATCGAGCGGTACGGCTCGGGAGATGATCTCGCGGACGGCGTCCATCACTGCTCCAGATCTGACGGGGTCGCGAAGTGGCCGGCGATCGCGGTCGCGGCGGCGACGGCGGGGGAGACGAGATGCGTGCGCCCGCCTTGGCCCTGGCGGCCCTCGAAGTTGCGATTGCTTGTGCTGGCACAGCGTTCGCCGGGGGTGAGCTTGTCGGGGTTCATGGCCAGACACATCGAACAACCCGGTTCGCGCCAGTCGAATCCGGCGGCGCGAAAGACATCGTCGAGCCCCTCGGTCATCGCCTGTTCTTTTACGGCGAACGACCCGGGCACGACCAAGGTGCGGACCCCGTCCTTCACTCGACGCCCGCGCGCGACCGCGGCCGCGGCCCGCAGATCTTCGATCCGCGAGTTCGTACACGAGCCGATAAACACGGTGTCGACGGGAATGTCGCGGATCGCGGTCCCGGCCTTGAGTCCCATGTACTGGAGGGCGCGCGTCGCTGATTCCTGTTCGTTCGGTGTAGCGAACGACGCGGGCTCTGGGACGAACTCGTCGATGGTGACGCTCTGCGCCGGGTTGGTACCCCAGGTGACGAAGGGTCGCAGCGTGGTCGCGTCGATCGTCACTTCTTGGTCGAACGTGGCGTCGGCGTCGGTGACAAGGGATCGCCAATCGGCGACGGCGGCGTCCCAATCGGCGCCGCTCGGTGCGAACGGTCGACCCTTCAGGTACTCGAACGTGATGTCGTCCGGCGCAATCAGTCCCGCGCGCGCGCCGGCCTCGATCGACATATTGCAGATCGTCATCCGGCCTTCCATGGACAACGCGCGGATCGTGTCGCCGCGGTATTCGATGACCGAGCCGATCCCGCCACCGGTGCCGATGTGACCGATGATCGCCAGCACGACGTCTTTGGCGGTGACACCCGCCGGGAGTTCGCCCTCGACGGTGATCGCCATCGTGCCGGGCTTCTGCTGCCCGAGGGTTTGCGTGGCGAGCACATGCTCGACCTCGCTGGTGCCGATCCCGAATGCCAGCGCGCCGAACGCGCCGTGGGTCGACGTGTGGCTGTCGCCGCAGACGATCGTCATCCCGGGCTGGGTGAGGCCCTGCTCGGGACCGATCACGTGCACGATGCCCTGGCCCGGATCGCCCATTCCGTAGAGCTTCACGCCGAACTCGCGACAGTTCGTGTCGAGCGCCTCGATCTGGCGACGCGAGATCGGATCGGTGATCCCAAGCTCGAGGCCGGCCGTCGGGACGTTGTGGTCCATCGTCGCGACGGTGAGATCGGGCCGGCGCACCGCGCGCTGGTTCAGCCGAAGGCCGTCGAAGGCCTGCGGTGACGTGACCTCGTGGACGAGGTGGAGATCGATGTAGAGAAGATCGGGCTCGCCATCGGCCCGTCGGACGACGTGGCGCTCCCAAACCTTTTCGCTCAACGTGTGACCCATGCCCGCGGCTCGCTCCTCGGTTCGGTCAGGGGGTCGCCAGCTTACGGCGCACCGCCGTGAAGTTCGGGCTCGATTCGCTCGGTACGCCAGGCGCGAAGCGAGCCGGATCGCCGGACTGCGTCCCTTCACCCGCTCGAAACAAACCCGAAACCCGCTGTCCGTACCCTGCGCGCCATGGATGTCGTGTTGCTGCGCTGGCCGGAAGAGTCCACACGGCGCACCGAACTCTCCCAGGGTGCTCGCCCTCGACTGTTGCTCGTTGAACCGGGCGAGCCGCCGCCCGATTGCAGTGATCCCCTGGAAGATTGGATTCGGCTCCCAGCCGACGATCGCGACGTGCGGGCGCGCCTCTCGGCCTTGGTCGCGCGATCGGGCACGGAACGGCCGCATCTCGACGAAGACGGGCTGTTGTGGTTCCGCGGGAGTTGGGTGTCGCTGTCGCCGGTCGAACAGGCGCTGGCCGACCCGCTGATCGAACGGTTCGGCGCGGTCGCGGGACGCGAGACCTTGCGGCGCCGCGCCTGGCCGGAAGGCCTGCCGTCGCGCAACGCATTGGACGTGCACATGGTGCGCCTGCGCCGCCGCATCGCCGTGCTCGCGCTCGAGGTTCGGACGGTTCGATCTCGCGGGTACCTGCTTCAGGCCGTCGAACCCGCGCGGTGAGCGCGACTGAGGTTCTGCGCGACGTCCTGGTAATCCTCATCGCGGCGAAGGTCGCGGCAGAAATTGCGGAGCGGCTCAAGATTCCCGCCGTGGTCGGCGAGATCATCGCCGGCGTACTGATCGGGCCGTCCTTGCTGGGCTTGGTCGGTTCGTCGAACGCGCTCGACGTCCTGGCCGAGCTCGGTGTCATCCTTCTCCTCCTCCAGGTGGGGATGGAGATGGACATCAAAGACCTCGCGGCCGTCGGACGCGCGTCGATCTCGGTCGCCACGCTCGGCGTGATCCTTCCGATGGCGGGCGGGTACGCAGCCGGCTTGGCGCTCGGGTACGACTCCAATACGTCGCTGTTCCTGGGCGCGGCGCTTTCGGCCACGAGTGTCGGCATCACGGCGCGCGTCTTCAGCGATCTCGGCGCACTCGCGACGGTCGAGGCTCGCACCGTCCTCGGTGCCGCGGTCGCCGATGACGTCCTCGGATTGGTGCTGCTCACGATCGTGGTGCGCGTCGTGGGCGACGGCGGCGTGTCGGCCGGCACCGTGATCTCGACGGTGCTGTTGGCGGTCGGCTTCCTGGTGGTGACCGCAGTCCTCGGCGGTCGCATCGGAGCGGTGCTCTTCCGGCTGATCGAGCGGCGTTCGCGTGCGGCGGGGACATTGGTCGCGCTGGCGCTTGCGTTTGCGCTCGCCTTCGCCGAGCTGGCCGACGTCGCGAAGCTCGCACCCATCGTGGGTGCCTTCGTCGCCGGACTCGCGTTGTCACGCACCGAATCGCGCGAACGCATCGCTCGTGATCTCACGCCCGTCGGCCATCTGTTCGTGCCGGTGTTCTTCCTGCAGATCGGCATCGCCGCCCAGATCGATCGATTCATCGACCCCACGGTGTTGGGCGTGGCGGGGGTGCTCATCGTCGTGGCGGTCGTCGGCAAGTTGCTGTCGGCGTTCGCGGGGGTCGGTGGCCCGGGCGACAAGATGCTGATCGGGATCGGGATGATTCCCCGCGGCGAAGTCGGTTTGATCTTCGCGACGATTGGACTGTCGAACGGCGTCCTCGGCCACGACCTTTATGCCGCGCTCCTGCTGGTGGTGCTGGCGTCGACCCTTGTGGCGCCGCCGCTCCTTCGCGTGCGATTGCGCTCGCTGCGGGGCAGCGCGCGAGCCGTTCCGGTGGACGTCATGCCGGCCTCCGGATGGCTCTGGGTCGACGAAGGTGTCGTGGATCTTGCGGCCCACCCACCGGCCGAGTTCCAAACCACCCTCGCCTTGGACGCCGCGTTGTTCGTGTCGAACGGCGCGCGGCCCGGACCGAGGCTGCTCAATTGGCTCGCGTTGGGAGAGGCCGCGCCGTGGACCGCGGACACCACGAAGCGGCTCGTGGAAGTGCTCGTGCGCGGGAACGACCGCGGGTGGCGATTCCTCGACACCACTGGTGTCCTTGTGCGTTCGCTGCCGGAGGTCGCGGCCGCGGTTGAACGGTGGCACCGCGATCCGGAGCTGGTTGACCCCACCCAAGTGGTGCGATTCGACCGCGTCGACGCGCTTCAGCGCGTCGTTCGACACGACCCGGCTGCGGCGAAGGTCCACGAGCGCCTGGCCCATCCGGACCGCGTGGTGCTCTCGGCGCTGGTGCTCGACGTGACCGGCGAACGCCCGCCGGTCACGCTCGTCGCCGCGCTCGCCGATCGGTTCGGACTCGAACATGACGCCCACACCGAGCTGCTTGCACTCACGACCGACTACGGCGTGCTCCGCGGCGTCTCGGGTCGTCGGGATGGTCTGACGGAAGAGTCGGTGCTGGCCCTGGCGTCGCATCTCGAAACCCGCGATCGCGCCCGATCGCTCTACCTCCTCGATCTCTCGATGGATTCTCAGGCCGGGGTCGAACGAACGCAGCTCGACACACTCCTGGCTCGAGTCCTCGCAACGTTCGACGAGCTTGCCGCGACCGACGCGTCGGATGCGATCGGTGTGCGCCGCGCGGAGGCAATGCGGCTCGCGGCGCCGGCACCGCGGCTCGTCGACCGGATCCGCCATGCCCCCCGGCCGTATCTCCTGGCCGAGAATCCCGAGCGGGTCGTCGAACACGCGGCGATGCTCGAACCACGACCCGAGCGGCGCGAGGTTCGCGTCCGAGTGTCGCCGACCTCGGGGCACGCGGTCGTGATCGATGTCGTCGCTCGTGATCAGGCGGGATTACTGGCGGCGGTGACGAATGTGTTCGCCGACTGCGAACTCGATGTGCTGCGCGCCCATGTGGCCACGTGGGGCGATGGTGCGGCGCTCGAGTCGTTCACGGTGGAACCGCGACCCGGCGCGATCGTCACCGGCGAAGAGGAGCTCGTCGAGCGCATCGAACACCGCCTCGGCGATCGACTCGAGGCCGGGAGCCTGCCCGATGCAACGGTCGCGTTCGACGACGCCGGATCACCGTGGCACACGATCTGTGAGGTACGTCACGTCGACCGACCGGGCCTCCTGGCGCTGATCGCGGCCGGGGTCGCCACCGCCGGCGCGAGCGTGCACGCCGCGGAGCTGACCGTGCGCGACGGCATTGCGATCGACCAGTTCTCGTTGACGGATCGGGCCGGGGCAAAGCTCGGCCGCGAACGGAAGGACGCGATCCGTACCGCGATCCTGGAAGGCACTCCGAGCCGGAGCCGACTCTCGCGGCTCGCCCGTCGTTGACGCGGGTCGCACCACGCTGACCCGGCTTGCTCGGGGGCCAGGTTCGCTCAGAGCGGGCGAATCGCGACGATCTCCACGTGCAGCTCGGACTTGCGGGGCGTCTCGTACGTGGTGGTCTCGCCGACCCGTCGCCCATCGAGTGCTTGACCGAGCGGTGAACTCGTCGACAGCACGTCGTAGGTCTCGTTGCGTTCTTCGATCGAGCCGATGAGGTACGACTGCGTCTCGTCGTCGCCGGAGATACGGATTTCGACGATCACGCCGGCCTCCACCACCTCGCCGGTGGCGCCGTCGACGATCACGGCGTCGCGCAGCATCTGCTCGAGTTGGCGCACTCGGGCTTCGTTGAGTCCCTGTTCGTTCTTCGCGGCGTCGTAGTCGGCGTTCTCTTTGAGGTCGCCGAGCTCGCGGGCGGTCTCGATCCGTTCCGCGATCTGGATGCGCAAGGGTCCGGACCGGTGCGCGAGCTCTGTGACCAGACGATCGTGGGCGGTCGCGGAAAGCTGGGCCGGTTCCATCGCTGCGAGGGTATCCGCCGCCTTGCCCCTCAGCTCGCCTTCGTGAAGAACAACTTGAGTTCCAGGCTCCCGTGATCGTCGACTGCGGCGACGATCTGACTCGTAGGGGCCGTCATCCCGTAGTCGGGGAGTTTGATCGCGACGTCGCCGACGACCTGGATCTTGACGCCGTCCCATCGGCCCTTGAGCGTGATGGTCACCGGCTTCGTGACCCCATGGAGGGTGAGGTCGCCGGAGATCGACACGTCGACGGTCGCACCCTTGACGGGCGCCGTCGGCAACGTCGCGGGCGCCGTGGACACAAAGGTGGCAGTCGGGAACTTGTTGGTCTCCAACCCGCGGTCCTTGATCACACCGTCCCGGAAGTCCTTGTCGGACTTCAGCGCGGCCAGGTTGGCGGTGACGGTGACGCCGGAGACGGTGGTGCCCGAGATCTTCATCGTGCCCTTGACATCGTTGGTGTGGCCCGTCGCCTCGCTGTGCACGACGCCCGCGGCGAACTGCTCGCCGATGCGGTACTGAGCGAACGATCCGTCGGCGTCGTTGGGGGCGAGCGTCCAGGTGCCGTCCACACTGCCGGTGCCGGCCGCGATGGGCGTCTGGGTGATCTTCGGCTTGGGCTTGGTGTCTTCCCGGATCAGAAACCAGTAGGCCGCGCCGCCGGCCACCACGACGATGACCAGCAACGTGATGAGGAGCTTGGCAACCCCACCCCGTTCGTCGGTGATGGGTCGGTGGGTTCGTCGTGTCTGCATTCCCGGATCTTTGCAGGCCGGCTCGTTGTCGGATCGTCGCGGTGGTTGCCGGTCGGGACGGGCTCGCCCCGGGCGTCCCGATACCCCGGCGTTCGGTCGGGACCGGCTGCTAGCCTGATCGGGTCATGTTTTCACCGCGCGTTTCCATCATTCCCTGAGCGGACGCCTCGCCGGCGTTCGCTCTCGACCGTCCACTTCGGTGGGCGGTTTTTCTATGTCGAGGAGAAAACCAGTGCATCGCATCGGGATCATCGGTGGCGACGGGATTGGTCCCGAGGTCGTGGCCGAGGCCCTCAAAGTCGTCGACGCGGTTGGCGTCGCCTACGAGCCGGTCGAGTACGACCTCGGCGGCGCGCGGTATCTCGCGACGGGCGAGGTCCTGCCGGATTCCGTGCTCGACGAACTCCGCGACCTCGATGCGATCCTGCTCGGCGCGGTCGGCACTCCCGACGTTCCTCCCGGCGTTCTGGAGCGAGGACTTCTGCTCAAGATGCGCTTCGCGCTGGACCTGTACGTGAACCTCCGGCCGTTTCTCGCGCCACCGAGCGTGTTCAACCACGGCGTCGACATGATCGTGATTCGCGAGAACACCGAAGGTACCTACGCCGGCGAGGGCGGTTTCCTCCGCAAGGACACGCCGTTCGAGATCGCTACGCAGGGGTCGGTGAACACCCGGATGGGGGTGGAGCGCTGCGTGCGCTACGCGTTCGAGCTCGCCCGGAGCCGGGCCGCGAAGCACCTGACGCTCGTCCACAAGACGAACGTGCTCACGTTCGCCGGTGATCTCTGGCAACGCACGTTCGACGAAGTGGCAACCGAATATGTCGACGTCAGCACCGGCTACGACCACGTGGACGCCGCGTGCATCCATTTCGTACAGCGGCCGGAGCGCTACGACGTGATCGTCACCGACAACCTCTTTGGCGACATCCTCACCGACCTCGGGGGCGCGGTGTCGGGCGGCATCGGCTTCGCGTCCTCCGGCAACCTGAACCCCGATCGCACGGGCCCGTCCATGTTC
>JANYLF010000108.1 GCA_025357995.1 Acidimicrobiia bacterium
GCCGATCAAGGCCGCCAGGAGGTGCTCGCCACCAACCTGGCTGTGGTTGCGATCCCGCGCGGTCGCTTGGGCAGCACCGATCGCCTCTTGGGTTTTGCGGGTCAATTTGTTGGGGTCAAGCGCCCTAGATCGTCCTCAGCACGAGTTTGCGACCGTGTCAGAACTTGACAACAGCATTGTCAACTCTTCCATTCCCCATCGAGCAGGAATCAGCTGACGGATTCGAACTCCCGGTCGAGGATGGCGATCGGTTCGTTTTCCCAGATGCCGTAGCGGAGGTGCCAGCGGCGCAACCAGGCCGGTGCCCACCAGTTCGAGCGCCCGGCCAGGCGCATGAACGCCGGCACGAGCGTCGCCCGTATGAGAAACGCGTCGACGAGCACCGCGAGCGTCAAGCCCACGCCGAAGAGCTTCACGATCGCGACGTCCGACGTCGCGATACCGACGAAGACGATCGTCAACAGCAACGCGGCGGCGGTCACGATCTTTCCGGTCTTCTGGAGCCCGACCGCGACGGCGTGCTCGTTGTTGCGGTCGAGGTCGTACTCCTCCTTGATCCGGGAAAGCAGGAACACCTCGTAGTCCATCGACAATCCGAAAGAGATGCAGAACATGAGAATCGGCGTGAACACGTCGACACTTCCGGTCGGAGTGAAGCCCAGCAACCCACTCAGGTGACCGTCCTGGAAGATGTAGACCATCGCACCGAACGTCGCGGTCAGCGACAACACGTTGAGGACCAACGCCTTCAGCGGCACGAGCAGGCTTCCGGTCATGAGGAACAACAGGATGAAGGTCGCCAGTGCGACGATGCCGATCGCGAGCGGCAACCGTCCGAGCACCGACTCCTTCGTATCGATGAGTCGCGCTCCGAGACCCATGACGTGGAACTCGAGTGGCGAGTTCGCGGCGCGCATCGATCGCACCAACCGATCGCCCGCCGGTGACATCGGCTCGAGCGCCGGCGTGACGGTGAGGTACGTCGCGTGGGTACCCGCGTGGTTCACGAACCGTTGCTGCTGCGTCGGCACCAGCGCGATCGGGGCGAAGTTGATCTTCGCGTGCTCGTCGAGCGCGCCAACTCGCGATCCGCACGGCTTCGGGCCGGTAAAGGCGGGAACCAAAGCTCCCTTCACGAAGATACCGAGCGCGGTGTCGACGTGAGCGACGCCCGGGAGCCGAACGAACTGACCCGCCAACTGCTTGATCGCCGCGCCATCGGAGGCGACATCGGCGTTCGGGAGTGACACCGCGATCGCGTTCGACTCGCGGGTCGCAAAACACCCACGGATCTGGTCGACGGCCCGACGCCCGCTCACGCTGTCCGGCACGACGCGATCGTCGGTAAGACCGATGTTCAGGTGGAAGAACGGGACTGCCAGCAGCACCAACAATCCACTGACCCCGAGCGCGTACGGAACGGGATGTCTCATCACGCGCCGGGCCTGCGAGCCCCAGAGCCCACCGGTTTCCGACTCCGGCTTCGGCTTGAAGATGCGACCCTTCTCGATGCGCGGGCCCAGCACGGCCAACACCGCGGGCAGCACCACGACCGCCGCGACTGCTGCGAGGGCCACCACCGCCACCCCGGCGTACGAGAACGACCGGAGGTAGGGGACGTCGAAGACCGCAAGCGCGGCCAACGAGATCATGACGGTGCCCGCGCTGAACGCGACGGTTCGGCCCGCGGTCTGCATCGCGCGACCGACCGCCACATTGGTCGAGACGCCGCGAGCCAGCTCCTCGCGGTAGCGCGAGACCATGAACAGGCTGTAGTCGATCGCGAGGCCGAGACCGAGCGCAGTCGTGAGGTTCAACGCGAACACCGAGACCGGGGTGAGGAGCGTGAGGAGCGTCAAGACGAGGAACGTCCCCAGTACCGCGATCGCACCGACGCCCAGCGGTAACAGCGCAGCCACGATGCTGCCGAACACGATCACGAGCGCGATGGCGGTGATCGGCGCGGTGATGAGTTCGGACTTCTGGAGATCCTTCTCGGCCTGCTTCGAGATCTGATCGACGAGCACCGCCTCACCCGTCGGCAACGTCGAGAGCCGGGGAGTAGAGACCGTGTACTGCTCGGCGAGCACCCCGGCTCGCTTGAACTTGTCGTCTTCCTTCCCGGACAAGGCCGCGACGACCAACGCCTGGCGCGAGTCGGTGCTCCGCAGCTGTGCGACCTTGCCGTACGTCCAGTACGAGTTCGCCGCGACGACCCCTGGTTCGTGGCGGAGCTTCTCGGTCAGCGCGGTAGCAGCCTGCGTGACCCCGGGATCGTCGACGGTTCCGTGCTTGACGGTGACGACGAGCACGAAGTCCGAAAGTGACGCCTGCGGAAACGCCACTTTGATCTCGGCCCGCGCCCGTGCTGATTCCGACGCCGGGTCCTCGAACCCGCCGCCGGTCAACCGATCGTGGACGCCACCGCCGAAGATTGCCGCGAGGGGGAGCGCGATGAGCGTGACCGCCACGACCCACCATCTCCGGCGGACAATCAGAATCGCGAGCTTTCGCAAGTGTCCTCCCTGGATGTTCGCCCGGACACGGAGCGCCGTGGCGTCGGTAGAGTACGGCCCGCGACTGCGATGTGCACAGTGGCAGGAGGGGCTGATGGGCGCCAAGAAGGATCTCGCCGACGTTCTGGAATCCGTCGGGTTGTTTTCGCGCTGCACCGCCCGCGAGCGCCGGACCATCGCCCGCCACGCCCAGACGGCGTCGTTGCCCGCCGGTACGGATCTCGTCGTCGAGGGTGAACCGGGCGACGCCTTGTTCGTGATCATCGACGGCAAGGCGGCCGTACTGCGCGACGGCGTGGAGGTCACCCAAGTGGGTGAGGGTTCGCACTTCGGCGAGTTGGCGATCCTCGATGGCGCGCCGCGTAGCGCCACCGTACGGGCCACCACCGACGTGAAGGTGGCGGTCCTCGGCATCCGCATGTTCCGGACTCTGCTCCGCGAGGTGCCCGATCTCGCCGAACAGCTTCTCGTCGGCCTCGCCGGCGAACTGCGCGCGGCGCAGAGTCGCGCGGCCGGAGACGCGGTCAGCACCGCGCCATGACCGCGACCGAGGCCGAACGGACCGAGCTCGCGGCCCTCGTCCGCGCGAACCGCGTGCTCGGAGCGCTGCCCGACGATGCGCGTGCATTGGTGTGCGCGTCGCTCGAGCCCGCGTTCGCGGCCGCCGGAGAGACGGTGATGCGAGCGGGTGACCCCGCGGATTGCCTCTACCTCGTCGCCGCCGGACGCCTCCGTGTCATCGCCACGGTCGACGGCGAAGACCGCGTGCTGGCCGAAATCGGACGCGGCGACGTTGTCGGCGAGATGGCGCTGATCGTGGATCGACCGCGAACTGCCGACGTCGTCGCGCTTCGAGACACCCACCTCCTCCGTTTGGGATCCGCCGCGTTTGCCGAACTGACGGCGGCCTACCCCGCCGCGTACCGCGCGGTCAGCACCGCGACCGTCGACCGTCTTCTCGCTCTCCAAACCCGCGGTCGCGTCAGCACTCCCGCCGTGTCGATCGCGATCCTTCCGATCGACGACACCCCGGTCGTCCAACACTTCATCGGCCAACTCACTCAGAGTTGCCAACGGCTCACCGGCGGGGCGCATCGCGTCGATGTGGTCGACGCGCGAGTCGTCGCCGGCACGGAACTCGACCGCGGTCGGTTGGCGTCGTGGAGCAACGACCTCGAGAACGAGTACGAGCTGGTCCTGTACCACGCGGAGACCGAACCCACCCCGTGGACCGAGTCCTGCCTCCGCCAAGCAGACCTCGTCGTCGTCGTGGCCGACGCCACAACCGGGCCGGCGCTCCGACCCGTCGAAGGACTCGTGCACGGCCATCACCGCACAGATCGGCGCACAGAGCTCGTGCTCGTCCATCCCTCGTCCACTCGAGACGCGCGGCGCACGAATCGTTGGCTCGCACCGCGCACCATCGACCGTCATCACCACGTCCGCCACGACCGTGCCGAGGATGTCGACCGCGCCGCGCGGTTGTTGCTGAACCGCGGCATCGGCGTCGTGTTCAGCGGCGGAGGCGCGCGCGGCATCTCAGAGGTGGGCGTCTACGCGGCGCTCCTCGACGCCGGTGTCCCCATCGACGCCGTCGGCGGCACGAGCATCGGCTCGATCGTCGCCGGTGGCGCGGCGCGCGACATGACCCCCGCGGCCGTCGCCAAGCTCTTGCGTGACGCCGTCGTCGACGGCAAATCACCGGTTGACGTCACGTTCCCTGCGGTCTCGATCGCGTCCGGTGCACGCGTGACAGAGCACATGCGCCGCGCCGCCGACGGGCTCGATTTCGAAGATACATGGCGACGCGCGTTCGCAGTCTCGACCAACATCACCAAGGGTGCGGTAGAAATTCATTCCGACGGGCCCGGTTGGTTCGCGCTACGCGCGTCATTTTCGATCCCCGGCGTCTTCCCGCCTATGCGCAACGCCGACGGCGACGTGCTCGTCGACGGTGGCGTGCTCGACAACATGCCGGTGGGGATCATGCGCGCCCAGCATGACGGCATCAACGTCGTCGCCATCGACGTGGGAAGTCAACGCGACGTGCGCGCCGCGGGCCTGCCCGAATCGGGTGTCGTGTCGGGGTGGCGCTGGCTCGTCAATCGCATCAACCCGCGCGCGGCGTCAAGCGAGATGGTCGGCGCGATCAAGGTGCTCATGCGGATCACCGAGCTTGGTGGCCGCGACAACGACAAGGGCGACCTCTACATCCGGCCGGTCGTCGACGGTGTGGCAATGCTCGATTTCGGCGCATTCGATCGATTGGTCGATGCCGGGTACGAGGCCGGGACGAAGTCCGCTCAGGAATGGATCAGTTCCGGAGCGGCACCAAAGTTCTGATCTCGTTCCTGTTTCATCGCACCGTGGTGGTCGGGTTTCTGGACTAGCGCGCGCCGCGTCTCCTGGGGTCGAGCGGAACGAGGTCGTGGCGCTCTCGGCGATTGCGGAGCAACTCTCGCTCCAACGCCTCCACACGCGCTTCCAGCGCAAGGATGCGCCGCACACCCGCGAGGCCGACGCCTTCGTTGGTGAGCTCTTGGATGCGTCGCAACAGCGCGACGTCGCGCTCCGAATACCGCCGGCTCCGACCCTCGGTACGCGCGGGTTCGATGAGACCCTTGCGTTCGTAGATCCGCAACGTCTGGGGATGGACACCCGCGAGATCGGCGGCGACTGAGATGATGTATAGCGCGCGCTCGTCGTTCGGCATCACTCCACTCCCATTTCCGCGCGCGGATCGTCGGGAAAGGCTGCCGCTACCGCTTCGACGGC
>JANYLF010000139.1 GCA_025357995.1 Acidimicrobiia bacterium
GTTCACGATGAGGAACAGGGACGCGAACAGCAGTGCCGCGAAGATGGCCAGAAACCCGTACCGGATGTACCGGCTCGCC
The DNA here is from genome assembly GCA_025357995.1 of Acidimicrobiia bacterium. Taxonomy (GTDB): domain Bacteria; phylum Actinomycetota; class Acidimicrobiia; order IMCC26256; family JAENVU01; genus JAENVU01. The sequence goes on from JANYLF010000139.1 coordinate 80, forward strand.
GAGAGCAGATCCTTCACTTGCTTGTCCTGGGTGGCGACCGATTTCACGCCGGGGAGGACGCGGTACCGCGCCGCGACCGCGGTGGTGAGTTCGGCCCTACGCGGCGCGACGCGGAACGACTCCGGCAGATCCTGCGGCGAGATCGTGTTGACGAGATCGGGTTGACCGTGGAACAACACCTTGAACTCGGCGTAGGCGTCCTGGGTCGAGAGGAACCGGTAGTGGTTCACATCGCCGTCGGCGCTCAATGCCTGCTGCACAGCCTTCGTCTCAGGCACCGGCGCGCCCACGTTCATGAAGATCTCGAACTCGACGCCGTCTTTCCACCGCTGGGTGCCGTGGTCGACGAGACGCGTCATGAGCAGCGCGCCACCGAGCACACATAGCGAGACCGCGACGGTGATGACACCTGCAGTCGTCATCAACACGTTGCGGCGCAGCGACACCCAGGTCTCGCGCGCGAAGTATCCGAACCTCCCGAACATCGTCGACCTCAGCTTCCGACGCCGTAGATGCCGCGAGCCTGGTCCCGAACGAGCGAACCGTGGTCCAACTCGATGACTCGACGGCGCATCGTGTCGACAATGCGCGAGTCGTGTGTAGCCATCACCACCGTCGTGCCCGTGCGGTTGATGCGGTCCAGCAGGCGCATGATCCCGACCGTGGTTTGCGGGTCGAGGTTTCCGGTCGGTTCGTCGGCAAGCAGGATCAACGGGCGATTGACGAACGCTCGGGCGATCGACACCCGCTGCTGCTCACCGCCGGACAGCTCGTCGGGAAACCGGTCCAGCTTCGAGGTGAGCCCGACGAGATCGAGGATCTGGGGCACCTGCGCCTTGGTCACATGCTGGGGCCGACCGATCACATCCGACGCGAACGCGACGTTCTCGTACACCGTCTTGCCCGGCAGGAGCTTGTAGTCCTGGAAGATGCACCCGATATTGCGCCGCAGCTGCGGCACCTTCCAGTTGGAGAGTGCCGTCACGTCACGACCCGCGACGATGATCCGGCCCTGGGTGGGAACCTCGTCGCGCAGCAGGAGCCGGAGGAAGGTCGACTTCCCCGAGCCCGATGGCCCGACCAGGAAGAGGAACTCCCCTTTTCCGACATCGAGGTTGACGTCCCGCAGGGCGGTGACGTCGCCCTTGTAGGTCATGGTGACGTTCTCGAAGCGAATCATGTGAGCCCGCAAGGCTATCGGGCGCACCCGGGACGACTAGGTCACACGCCCCAGAACCACCCAAGAATGCTGCGCCAGCACAACTTGACTCGCCTTTACTGCCCACTCCTGCGCCATTGCAGAAACGCCTCGATGAAGGTGTCGAGGTCGCCGTCGAGGACGGCTTGGATGTTGCCGGTCTCGAACCGGGTGCGTTCGTCCTTCACCAGTTGATACGGGTGGAGGGTGTAGGTACGGATCTGACTGCCGAAGTCGATCCCGCGCTTCTCGCCCGAGAGCTGCGCGAGTTCGGCCCGCTGGTCTTGGCGCTGTTTCTCGGCGAGGCGCGCCGCGAGGATCTGCATTGCCTTCGTCTTGTTCTGGAGCTGCGATCGCTGGTTCTGACAGGAGACCACGATGCCCGTCGGCAAGTGGGTGATCCGGATCGCCGAGTCGGTCACGTTCACGTGCTGGCCACCGGCGCCCGACGAGCGGAACGTGTCGATCCGGAGATCGCCCGGGTCGATCTCCGGGGCCTCGGCCACGTCGAGCGAGGGAACCGCATCGAACGCCGCGAACGCGGTCTGGCGACGCGCGTTGCCGTCGAACGGCGAGATGCGAATCAGACGATGCACACCCTTCTCGCCCGTGAGCATGCCGTAGGCGTAGCGCCCCTTGACCGTGAAGCTGGCGGAGCTGATACCGGCCTCGGTTCCCTCGCTGATGTCGTCGATCTCGACGTCGAACCCGCGCCGCTCGGCCCAGCGCGAATACATGCGCAAGAGCATCTGGGTCCAGTCCTGCGCGTCGGTACCGCCCGCACCGGAACTCACCTGGCAGATGGCATCGCGTTCGTCGTGGTCGCCGGTGAACAGCGCGCGCAACTCGAGCGTGTCGAGCGCGGCGCGCAGCGTCTCGAGACCGGTGTCGATCTCGGGGACGATGCTCTCGTCCGACTCCTCGCGCGCCAACTCGTACAGCGTGTCGAGGTCGTCGACGCGTTCACCCAGGCCGTCGATCAGCTCGATGTCGTCGCGGACTCCGGCCAGTTCGCTCGTGACCTGGCGCGCCGCGTCGGGATCGTCCCAGAGATCGGGACGAGCGGCGTCGCCTTCGAGCTCGACCATCCGCGCCCGTTGATCGTCGATGTGCAGGTACGCGCGCGCTTCGTCGACGCGCTTGCGGACCGCGTTGAGGTCGTCGGTGAAATCACGCACAGTTATTTGCCGTGGCAGAGCTTGTACTTCTTGCCGCTCCCGCAGTAGCACGGCTCGTTGCGACCGGGTGTCTTCTCCACCGCGACAGGCTGCTGGGGAGTCGAGTCCTCGACAACCAGCGCGGGGCCCACCAACTCGTCGACGGGCGCCGCGGCGGCCGCGGCGCTGAATCCGCCCTGGCCCTGCACGGGATCGTCGGCGGCCGAATACTGAACGTTGCGGACGGCGGTCGGCGCGTCGTCGGCCACCACTTCGAGGCGGAAGACGTACCGCACGAAGTCGTCCTTGATGCCTTCCATCATCGCCTCGAACATGTCGAAGCCTTCGCGCTGCCACTCAGCCAACGGATCGCGCTGACCCATCGCGCGCAGGTTGATGCCCTCGCGCAGGTAGTCCATCTCGTAGAGGTGCTCGCGCCAGTGCTGATCGATCACCGAGAGCATCACGCGGCGTTCGATCTCGCGCAGCTGTTCGGCACCGATCTGTTCTTCTTTTGCTTCGTACTGCGACAGGGCATCGCCGTTCAGCAGTTCGAACACGGATTCCGAGTCCCCGAGCTCCGCAATCTGGTCTCGACCCACGCGCATGGGGAACACATCGGTGGCGGTACGGATCAACTCGTCGACGTCCCAGTCCTCGGAGAAGTCGCCGCCGCCGGTGGTGGCGCGCACCACGTGGTCGACCGCGCCTTCGATGGCCGAGATCGACTCTTCCCGCAAGTCGCCGCCGTCGATGATCTGCTGGCGGCGCTGGTAGATCACCTTGCGCTGCTCGTTCATGACCTCGTCGTACTTGAGGACGTCCTTGCGGATCTCGAAGTTGCGATCCTCCACCGTGCGTTGCGCGCGTTCGATGGCCTTCGTGACCATCTTCGCTTCGAGCGGCAGGTCGTCAGGGAACGCCTTGCCCATTACCCAGTTCATCGCGCCGGTCGCGAACAGGCGCATGAGCTCGTCTTCGAGCGAGAGGTAGAACCGACTCTCCCCCGGGTCGCCTTGGCGGCCCGAACGGCCGCGCAACTGATTGTCGATGCGGCGACTCTCGTGGCGTTCGGTGCCGAGCACGTAGAGGCCGCCGACCTCACGAACCGCGTTTCCCTCCTCTTCGCACTGCGCCTTGAACCGGGCGACCAACTCCTGGTACTTGTCGGGATCTTCCTCGGGCGACGAGCCACTCGCGAGGATCTCCTCGCGGGCGAGGCCTTCGGGGTTGCCACCGAGGAGGATGTCGACCCCGCGGCCGGCCATGTTGGTGGCCACGGTGACCGCGCCGATGCGCCCGGCCTGGGTCACGACCATTGCTTCCTGTTCGTGCTTCTTTGCGTTGAGCACCGCGTGAGGTATTCCGCGCGTGTTCAACAACTGCGCGAGGTGCTCAGATCGCTCGACGGAAATCGTGCCGACGAGCACCGGTTGGCCGCGGTCGGATCGCTCCTGGATGTCGTCGGCCAGCGCCTCGAACGTCGCGGCCTCGGTCTTGTAGATGAGGTCCGGTTCGTCCAACCGCACCATGGCGCGGTTGGTGGGGATACTCACGACCTCAAGGGCGTAGGTGTGCATGAACTCACCGGCTTCACTGCTCGCGGTACCGGTCATGCCACCAAGCTTCTCGTAGAGCTTGAAGTAGTTCTGGAGCGTGACGGTCGCGAGGGTCTGGTTCTCCTCTTTGATCCGTACGCCCTCTTTTGCCTCCACCGCCTGGTGGAGCCCGTCGCTCCACCGACGACCGTCGAGGATGCGGCCGGTGAACTCGTCGACGATCTTCACTTCGCCGTCCGCGACCACGTAGTCGACGTCGGGCTTGAACAACTCCTTCGCCTTCAGCGCGGCCTGGAGCTGGTGCACGAAGTTCTGGTTGACGTGCTCGTAGAGATTGTCGACGCCGAGCGCGTCTTCCACACGGTGGATCCCGTCCTCGGTCGGGACGACGGTCCGCTTCGCTTCGTCGACCTCGTAGTCGCGCTCGCGCTGCAGCACCTTCACGATCCGGGCGAACTGGAAGTACAACTGCTGCGCATCGTCGGCACGGCCGGAGATGATGAGCGGCGTGCGCGCTTCGTCGATCAGGATCGAGTCGACTTCTTCGACGATCGCGAAATGGTGGCCGCGCTGGGCTTGTTCCTCGCGCGAGCCGCCCATGTTGTCGCGGAGGTAGTCGAATCCGAACTCGTTGTTCGTGCCGTAGGTGATGTCGGCGGCGTACGCGGCGCGCTTCGCTTCCGGATCTTCGATCTCGGGCAGCACCGCGCCCACCTCGAGACCGAGGAACTGGTGGACCTGGCCCATCCACTCCGCGTCACGTTTCGCGAGGTAGTCGTTGGTCGTCACGAGGTGCACGCCGCGGCCCGTGAGCGCGTTCAGGTACGCGGGGAGGGTCGAGACGAGGGTCTTGCCCTCACCGGTCTTCATCTCGGCAATCCAGCCGAAATGCAGCGCGGCACCACCCATGATCTGGACGTCGAAGTGGCGTTGACCCAGGACCCGCTTGCCCGCCTCGCGCACGGTCGCGAACGCTTCGGCGAGCAGGTCGTCGAGGTCCTCGCCGCGCTCCAGGCGGCCCCTGTACGCGTCGGTGAGGGCGCGCAGTTCCGCATCGGATCGAACTTCCATTTCGTGCTCGAACGCGGCGACCTCGGGCGCTATCGACTCGAGGAGCTTGAGTTTGCGGCCTTCGCCCGCGTTGAGCAGCTTCTTGAACAGGCTCATCGCGGCCGAGTGTACCGGCGGGCCCGCTCAGATCGGGGCCGCAGGTGGCGCGCCTCCTATTCGATGGGCTCGGCCACCCGCCGGGGGTGCGAGCGGCCGATGCGCTTCTCGTGCAGGCGCGCCACTTGATGCTCGGTCTTCTCCGCGGCGCGGTCGAGGGCTGTACGCAAATCCGGCGCGGTCGCATGCGCCTTCACGAAGGTGCCCTTCAGATGGACGATGACCTCGCACTGCTCACGGTCGCTCACCCTCGGATTCTTGATTTCCGAGAACTGCACCTCGATCCGTCGGATATCCGGCGCAAGCCGTTCGAGCCGGCTCAATTTCCTGCGCCCGGCAGCAATCACCTCGGGGTCGAGTTCGACGTTCCGGCCTCGTACGAGGATCTCCATCGTCACCTCCGCGTCTCGTGGTCCTGTGCTGTGTGGGTTCCGCGATCGACATCGTCGGACCGAAACTTGACGGGTCCGTCGAACTGGGCCGGGGCTGCGATCCAACCGACGAGCGATTCGGCCACGTCGTCGACGTCCGGCGCGTACTCGCCCGCGGTGATCGCCGATCGCAACGCGGCCACCCGCGCCGCGCGGCGGGAGCCGACGTCGAACGCTGCGTTCGCATCCATCACGGCCTCCCAACTCGGTCCCGTCACCCTATGCGCGCCGTCAAGGACGTCGGGCCGCCGCAACGCCGGCAATCGATATGACCCCGCCATTCCTAAGTGCGGCGGCGGCCGCGCTCATCGTTGCGCCCGTGGTCACCACGTCGTCGACGAGCAGCACGCGCACGGCGTGACGGAGATCTGGCACCGCGCGCATCACGAACTCCGGGCCGGCGATTCGCGCCGCGCGGTCTGCACCGGTCTGGGTTGTACGCGAGCAGCGCCGGAGCCGAGCGCGCACGGGCACGCCGAGGGCTCGACCGATTGCGACCGCGAGCAGCTCGGCCTGGTCGAAGCCACGATGGCGTCTCCGATGCGGCGTGGTCGGCGCCCACGTGACCACATCGGGAGACGTCGGCGACCGCGCGAGCGCACCGACCATCTGCGATGCGAGCCATGTCAATGCGGCGTGGCGATCTCGGTATTTTGCGCGGGCTACGAGCTCGCGCACCACCCCGTCGTACGCGAACGGAACGTGCAACGCGTCGAGTCCGCGCGGTATCGCCAGCATCGGGGCCGGCCGGATGGTCACCAGACAGGCCCGACACATCGGTTCCGCGCGGGAACCACAGCCCGGACACCGGGCCGGG
>JANYLF010000153.1 GCA_025357995.1 Acidimicrobiia bacterium
CGCGACCCCCGCGCCGAGCGGGAGTCGCGCTTGTGAAGTCCTTCGCAAGCTACGTGGGTCGAGCCGGTATTTGCAAGCTGAGCGGCGCCTGAATGTCGTTCGATCGCCCCGAGCCGGCCGGGGTCGCTCAGCCCCCGGTTCGGCGGCGTCGAGCGCCGAGATCGATGACCTCGGCGGCATCCCTCGGGGGCTCCGTGGCGGTCTCGTTCGGGCTCCGTGGCCGGTTCGCCGCCTCGGCCTCACCGCCAGATTGCGCCTCGCGCTTCCCCGGGAAGAAGAAGGCATAAAGCAGCAGTGCCAGCGCCATGACGCCCACGGGCACGAGCGCGTTCCCCTCCTTCGTGTAGGCCGGGATCAGCGCGAGCCCTGAGAGAAGGGCCGTCCAGAGCCAGAGGATGACCACCGTTCTCCGCGGCCCGTGGCCCAGGCGCATGAGCCGGTGGTGCAGATGATCCTTGTCGGCCATCGAGAAGGGCTGGCCGCGCACGACCCGCCGCAAGAAGCTGAACGCCGTATCGAGAATCGGTACCCCGAGAATCAGGACCGGGATCACCAGTGGCGCGAAGAAGAAGTACGTGGTCCCCGTGTACTGGTAGTCGGCCCGCCCGCCGACCGTGATCGTCGTGGTCGCCAACAGCAGTCCGAGGAACAACGCGCCCGCGTCGCCCATGAAGATGCGCGCCGGGTTGAAGTTCCACGGGAGGAATCCCACGCACACGCCGACGGCGATGACCGCGATCAGCGGCGCAACGTTGTCACCTTCGAGAAAACCGTTGTCGAACAATCGACTGCTGTAGAGAAAAAGTGCCGTGCCCGCGATAATCACAATGCCGGCCGCGAGACCGTCGAGACCGTCGATGAGGTTGATCGCGTTTGCGAACACCACCACCGTAAGGACGGTGACGAGCGGCGCGAGGTCGCGAGACAGCACGATCACATCGGCACCGGCAAACGGGACCCGGAAGAAAAGCATCTGCACACCGAACAACGAGAGCAGGCTCCCGGCCAACACCATCCCGGCGATTTTCGCCGGCGGTGAAACGTCACGCAGATCGTCGAGCGCACCGATCGCGAACATCACCCCGGCGGCGAGAATCACACCGGCGGGTTCGGAAGAGCCGTCGAACATCCCCCGGAATTGAGAGATCTGCGATGCGACTGCCATCGCCACCAGGAACGCGACGAACATCGCCGCACCGCCGAGCATGGGCATCGTGGTGGTGTGCACGTCACGCGCACTCGGCACCTTGACCGCACCCACGCGAAGCGCGAGCCGGCGGACAAGCGGAGTGAGGCCGAACGCAAAGCCGGCCGCCACCGCGAAGACGATCGCGTACCCGGCCATCCGTCTACTCCGCTCTTGCGCCTGCGGCGCAGGCCGCTCGGGCCCCGCTCCGCCCGGGTGGCGTCACGCCGGTTCGTCCTGGGGCGTCGCTTCGGCCCCCCGCCCCCGCTCTAGCGGATCTCACGAGCCCGCGAGCTCCGGATACGGCGTGAATTTGCTGCAGAGGCGGTTGGCTTGATCCAGCACGTCGACGCGCACAGCATCGTCGTCCGGTGCGCGCACCACGGCCGCGATGAGTCGAGCAATCTCGCCCATCTCGGGCTCGGCCATTCCCGCGGTCGTCACCGACGCGGTTCCCAACCGGAGGCCGCTCGTGACGAACGGCTTCTCCGGGTCGTTCGGGATCGCGTTTTTGTTGCACGTGATCCCAGCTCGGTCGAGCGCTTCCTGCGCGACCTTGCCGGTGACGCCGAACGGGCGCAGGTCCACCAACATCAGGTGGTTGTCGGTACCCCCCGACACAATCCGGAATCCCTCGCTCGTAAGCCCGGCCGCGAGCGCGGCCGCGTTGCACACGATCTGCGCGGCGTAATCGGCGAACTCGGGCTCGGCCGCGAGTTTGAAGGCCACCGCCTTGGCCGCGATCACGTGCATCAGCGGACCACCCTGGAGCCCCGGGAACACGGCCTTGTCGATCGCGGTCGCGTACTCGGCCTTGCTCAAGATGGCGCCGGCGCGCGGGCCGCGCAGCGTCTTGTGGGTGGTGAAGGTCACGACATCGGCGTGCGGCACCGGCGACGGATGCGCGCCGCCGGCAATCAGGCCGGCGATATGTGCGGCGTCGACGATGAGCAGCGCACCGATCTCGTCGGCGACGGAACGGAACGCGGCGAAGTCGATCGTGCGCGGATATGCGGTGGCCCCGGCAATGATCGCCTTGGGTCGCTCCGCGATCGCCAGCTTGCGAATCTCGTCGTAGTCGAGAGTCTCAGAGGTAGCGTCGACCCCGTACGCGACGAAGTCGTAGATCTTGCCGCTGAAGTTGACCGGCGAACCGTGCGTGAGATGCCCGCCCTGATCGAGGCGCATGCCCATGACCTTGTCACCCGGGCTCAGGAGCGCGAGGAACGTGGCCATGTTGGCGTTCGCGCCGGAGTGGGGTTGCACGTTGGCGTGCTCGGCGCCGAAGAGCTCACACGCTCGGCTCCGCGCCAACTCCTCCGCCTCGTCGACGACGAGGTTTCCGCCGTAGTACCGCTTGCCCGGGTAACCCTCGGAGTACTTGTTGGTGAGCACCGTGCCCTGCGCGGCCATGACCGCCGGCGACGTGAAGTTCTCGGACGCGATCAGCTGGATCGTGGTGTTCTGACGCTCGATCTCGCGCGCCACGATCGCGGCAATCTCGGGATCGGCAGCGTCCAGGGCATCGCTACGGGGGCTCACGGAACGGACCTCTCAGAGTCTCGATTGGTCCCTGGAGACTACCTGTCTTGATCGCGGACCTGCGGCGCAGAACCGAGGTGCCGAGGTGGTACAGCTCTTCGAAGTAGCGCTTCGCCTGCGCGGCGATGACGCCCAGGCTGATGAGCTGGAGCGCCAGCACGAACGTGATGCCGGTGACGAGGAACGTGTGAGGCGCCCGTTGGTATGCGTTCTGGATCGCACCCGTCAACCCCGAGTTTCCGAACGGCGACGGGTCGCCGTAGACCTGTGCGACGTGCCAGACGACCCAGCCGAACGAATAGGCGGCGACGGCGAGCAGCACCAGTCCGGGCAGGACGAAGAACAGGAACGGCCGGAAGAGGAACGACGAAAACAGCGAGGAGATCGTCGCGCCGCTCACGCGCCCCTCCACCGGCCGTCGGCTCCCGCCGGTCGAGGCGAACGACCAATCGAGGTGCGCGGGAATCTCCACGATTCGCGCGTGCAGGATGCGCGCCTTGTAGATGATCTCGGTGTTGATGTCGGCGTCGACGGCCCGCAGATCGAGGCTGCGCACGAAGGGACCGTCGTACACGCGCACCATGCCGGTGAGCGTGGTGAGTCCTCCACCGGCCGCCGCGCCCAGAAGCCGATTCGCGCCGCGCGAGAGCACTCTCCGAACCAACGGCACGTTGGTGGTCGTGCCGCCCTTCGCGTACGGAGACGCGATCACGACGCGCGCACCGGAATCCTGGATGGTGTGCAACATCCGGGTGAGGTGGTCGGGCGAGTAGCTGAGGTCGCAATCCACGACCGCCACGTACTCCCCTGTCGTCTGACCGAACGCGTACCGGAGCGCCTGACCGAGCCGGAAGTTCACGCGGTGGCGCAACACACGCACACCGGGGTGTGACCCCGCGAACTCGTGGGCGAGTTCGCCAGTGCCATCGGTGCTGCCGTCGTCGACGACCACGATCTCCCATCGGAACCGAGCATCGAGCGTGTGGAGGTGCTCCACTAACCGACCGAGCGTGTCGACGATGACCTCGGCCTCATTGAACGCCGGCACGACGACCGACACCATCGGAAGACCTGTCATCGGTTCCCCGCTCACGACGCGAACCGCGGTGTTCGGACCGGGAGGTCGCGCGCACCGGCGATGCTTGCGTGCTCGCCGACGCAGACCACCCGGAACTCGTCCGCCAACAGGTCGAGATATCTCCCGACGCACCTCAGCTTCTTCTCGGGCGGCAACCGCATGCCCGGAAAGAATCGCAGCTCCGGGACCTCGACGCCGGACAACAGGTCGAGGGGGTGCATGAGAATCGACGGCTCCACCTTGGCGACGCGACACGCGCGAAGCGCCAGACGGAGGTACGCGAGCGCGGCCGGCTCGGAATAGGCCGCCAACATGAGGAGATAGCTGATGTGGATCGGGACTCGGAGACCCGGCAGCGTGGTCACCGGGAGCTCGAGGAGCGTCAGTGCTCCGACCTGCCACCGGTAGGGACGGAGCGGCCGCCAGCCGTCGCTCCACGTGCCGTACAGGTGCTCGCGCTCCGCGCGTTGGGTGGTGTCGAGCGCCGCGGTGCGGAAGTACACGGCGCGGGCGATCGGGCCGATACTCATCGGCAAGGTCGACGCGTCGTACCGATACCCGCGTCGAATGAGCACTCGCAGCGTTGCTTCGGAAAGGCTGTACCCGGGGCCGCGGAATCCATCGGTCCGCACACCGGTCGCCGCCGCAATCGCATGCTCGGCGCGCGCCAGCTCCTCGTCGAGCTGCGTCTCCGAATAGCGATGGAGCCATGGCTCGTGTCGGAACGAGTGATTGCCGATCTCGTGGCCGGCATCGACTAGCGCGCGGAACGCGGGCGAGTTGGCGTCGTCATCACAGTCACGCCCGACCACGAAGAACGTGATCCGCAAATCGCGTTGGGCGAGGAGGTCCAACGCGCGCGGCACCATGAGCGGAAGGTAGGTGGGAGCTTCGCTCCAGTCTCGGTCTCCGCGAATGTAGAGGTACGACCAGAGATTGTCGACGTCGAGCGAAAGACTCGCGACAGGCTTCATCGGCTCACCACTCTCCCGAAGCTACTGGTGCGTCGACGGAACGGGACGCACAACGAGTTCGGTCAGCGCGAGCTCGGCCCAACCTACGGTCTCGTTCACGTTCAACGTGGCGTTGACGATCTGGGCCGACGACACGAGGTGCACGCCGGTGAGGCCCGTCGCGACCGGCGGCACGAGCTCGGAATACTCCAGCACGGGAACCGGAAACACCTCTCGGGCACGCGCGATCCGTACCGCGACCACATCGTCGGGCGCGACCACATGGACCTGGCGCAGCCCGGCGAGAAACGCGGCCTCGATCTCCGCATCCGGCGCGTCGAACATCGGATCGTCGGGCGCGCAGTATCGAGGGAGATACACCAGCGTGTACCCGCCGACCGACGCGGGCGGGATCATCGTCGTCATCTCGACGATCGCCGTGAACGGGAGGTCGTCCATGAGGTAGGTGAGATAGAACGGCGACAAAGGGCGACGCAGGACGACCGAGGCGCACACCACCCCGCGATACCGGACGGCCACCATGCGGGCGCGCGTCGCGTCGTCGAGCTGAGGACAGAGGGCGGCGGCCACGCGCGGGGTCGTCGTGATGATGACGTGGTCGAAGTCTTCGGAGGTCGCGTCCGTGGTCACGGTGACGCCCGCATCCGCGCGTTGGCGCACTTGCGCGACCTGCGTTCCGAGTCGAACGGTCGCGCCCAGCCCGGCCAGATGAGCTGCGAGCGTCGCGAGCACCCGCGCGTATCCCCCCGGTACCGCGCCGAAGCGTTCATCTCGGATACCGGAGCGGCGGGCGGCGGTCAGGCGTTGGATCGTTGCCCAGATGAATGCCGCGTTCGCATCAGGCCACGCGTCGCCGAGCTTCGCTTCCAGCAACGGGACCCAGAATCGACGGAAGGTCTCGGCGCCCGACCATCGTGTGAGCCACCGCTCCACTCTCACGGCTTCGAGGGTGCGCCAGTCGCGAACGGTTCGCCCTCTCAGGATCGTCGCCGCGAGTCGGGTCTTCGCAAGTGGTGACAACCCCGGCAGTGCGAGAAACTCACGCGGAGTCGACACGGGCGAGAGCCGACCATCCGAGAAGTAGCCGGTCTTGGTCGAGGTCCACGCGATCGTGTCGTCGAGGCCGATGTCGGCCAGGAGGCGGCGCAGCGCGGAGTCCGACGCAAGGGTCACGTGGTAGTACCGATCCCAAGTCACATCGCCCGTGGGTGTGGGGATCGACCACGCGGCCGCCAGACCGCCCAGCTCCGTTGCCGCCTCGAACATCGTCACGACGACGCCGGCTTCGGCCAGCCGCAATGCCAAGGTCACGCCCAACCACCCACCGCCCACGATGCCGACGGATTGACCGGGCCGGATCACGCCAACCCGGTCATGGGGGTGGATCCAACTCCTCGACGATGCCGCCGCGGACCGCGTACCGGAGTCCCGACCGCGGACACGTGAGCAGCTCGCGATCAGGCGGCCGCGCGCCGGAGAAGCGCACGAGGGGCTCGCCGACGCGGGACACGATCCCCACCGGACGAGCCGGCTGACCCACCACGAGGTGGAACGGCGCGACCGATCGCGTCACCACTGCGCCCATGCCCACCATGGCAAACCGTCCGATGGTGAGATCACACCCGATCACACTCCCCGCGCCAATAGTGGCGCCGGCCTCGACCGCGGTCGGCCGCGTGAGCTCGTCGGGTTCCGACGCGAGCCGCTCGCGCAGGTCCGGATTCGCGGCACGCGGGTACCGATCGTTGGTGAAGATCACGCCGGCACCGATCATCACGCCATCGGCCAGGATGACACCGGTACACACGTATGCGCCGGCGTTGATCTTCACGCGGTTTCCGATACTCACTCCGTACGCGATGTACGTCCGCTCACCGATGATGCATTCGTCACCGATCGCCGTACCGGGCCCGCGCACGTGCACGTGCGACCACACGGCGGTGTCATCGCCGATGACCACGCCGGCTTCGATCTCCGCCGTCTCATGCACTCGGCCTCCGCTCGGTGCTCCGCTCATGATTCCCACTCCTGGCCCTGCGGGCCGGGCCGTTCGGGCCACGCTCCGCACCGCGCGCCACGAGCCCGGTATCGGTGCGGCGCCGCACTCATGCGACCTCTTCGGTCGAGGCGGCGTCGACCGATTGCACCGACTCCACCGCGACCCAATCGCCGAGCGCGAGCGACTCGTAGGCCGCTGCGATGACCTGGACCGACGCCACCGCGTCGGCGACCGAGATCGCCAGCGTCTCGTCACCTCGCAGTGCACCGCAGAAGTTGGCGACCTGGCGGCGCATGCACGTGATCTTGTCGTAGCCGACCCCGAATGGCACCCACCGATCCGTGCGATTCTCGCGATACGCCGACTCGCGCCAACCGACCCGAAGCGCGCCGTCGGTGCCGTAGACCTGGAGGTAGGTATCGGTCGCGTTGTCGTAGCTCCACGAGAGATCGATCGTGGCCGTCGCGTCCGACCCGGCGCGCACGAGGAGCTGCACCGAATCCTCGACATCGAGGCCCAGCGTGCGGGGACGTTCGAGCACCAGCACCTCACGAATCGGGCCGAGGAATGCACGCGCGATGTCAACTGAGTGAGTGCCGTTGTCGATGAGCACGCCGCCGCCGCTCACCGTCGGATCTGCGTTCCAGCGGGTACTCATCTCCACGCGCGACGCAAACGTGTTCTCCAGCTGGATGATCTCGCCCACAACGCCGGACTCCACCAAGCCGCGCGCCTCGATGACGTCGTCGACGAAGCGAAATTTGGTGGCCATCGTGAACAGAACGCCGACGCTCGCCGCGGCCGCGACCATCGCTCTCGCCGCGCCCACCGTGATCGCGAGGGGCTTCTCGCACAATACGGCTTTGCCCGCGGCGATGGCCTCGAGCGCGATCGTCGGATGCGAGTCAGGAGGCGTGCACACCACGACCGCGTCGAGCTCGACCGTCGCCAACAACTCCGAGACCGAGTGGACCGCGACCCCGTTGACCGCGTCCGCGAGCGAGCGAGCCGCGACGGCGTCGGGGTCGGCGACGCCGACGATCGCGGCACCGGGGAGCTCCGCAAAGACGTCGAGGTAGCTCCGCGCGATCCCGCCGGCGCCCACGACACCGAACCGAAGGGTCACGCCGCCACCTGCAGCTGTCCGACGACCTCATGGAGGACGTCCGCGATCTGGTCGGCGTGCGATTCGGTGTACCGCTCGTTCCACGGCAACACCAGCACCCGATCGAGGTACGCGTAGGTACCGGGGAAGTGATCGGGCGAGTAGTCGACCGCCTCCGGTCGTGCAAGGGTGAACGGCCACCGACTCGATCCGAAGGTCACCTGGTCGCGGAACATCCGACACTCGAACGCAGGCCTCCGGATGTAACGGGGCGCACTCGCCACCCCGCGTTCGGCCAGCCGTTCCGCGACCGCGAGCGGCCCACCCGGTACAAGATCGGCGTCGATGAGGAGAGGGACCTTCCACCACGTAGC